>CALBET010001212.1 GCA_937888665.1 uncultured Acidobacteriota bacterium | reverse complement strand
TCCCCGTCACGATTCGGGGCACGTTCGAACTGCTCCCGAAGACCACCCTGGCACCAAGACCGGGGCGGGTTGATGTCATTCTCGGGGAACCGATCGACACCACCGACTACGACGAGAGGCACCTGGGCGACCTGATCGCGCGTACGAAGGCGGTCATCCAGCAGACACTGGACGCCGAGCGCCCACCACGGTAGGTCGGCATGGGATCACGACGAGCGGAACGCGCACCAGCCACCGGGACCCATGTCGCGTTGTTGCGAGGTATCAACGTGGGTGGCCGCAACCGGCTGCCGATGGCTCGACTCGTCGACATCTTCGAGTCGGCGGGGTGCGAGCGGGTGCGCACCTACATCCAGAGCGGGAATGTGGTGTTCGATGCCCCGGCCGCAGTGGCCGACCATCTGCCAGCGCGCGTGTCGGCGCTCATCAGGGAACAGCTCACCTTGGAGGTGCCGATCGTGGCCCGCTCGGCCTCGGACTTCGAGCGGATTGTGGCGGCGAATCCGTTCATCGCCGCCGACGCCGATACCGACCGCACCATCCTGCATGTCGGATTCCTCGTCGGTCGGCCCTCCTCCGCTCAGGTCTCCTCGCTCGACCCCGAGCGGTCGCCGCCAGACGAGTGCGTCGCGCACGACCGCGAACTCTACTTACGCTGTCCGAACGGGCTGGCGCGCACCAAGTTCACGAGCACCTACCTGGACCGCACCCTGGGAACCACGACCACGATTCGTAACTGGCGCACCACGCGAGCCCTGCTGGACCTGGCTCGCACGTGACCCCGCAGGATCGATGAGCAACCCGCTCGACCTCTTTTCTTCCGACTACCACGTAGCCGCGTCCCGCTTTCGCGAGGCGGCGGCCCGCGTCGGCGCACGCCTCGAACAACATGCGATCCACGAGCCGGGGGAGACGCCTGCACTGACGATCGATGTCGCGACGGTCGGCTCCGCCAGGCCGAGGCAGACCATCATCGTCAGTTCCGGCGTGCACGGCATCGAGGGGTTCTTCGGGTCCGCGATTCAGCTCGGGTGGCTGTCCCGCCTGGCTTCGGGCGCGTTGCTGCCCCCAGACGACGTGTCGGTGGTGTTGCTCCACGCCGTCAATCCGTTCGGTTTCGCACACCGGCGCCGGACCAATGAAGACAACGTCGACCTGAATCGAAACTTTCTGGACGCTACGAAGCCCTACGAGGGGGCTCCGGACGGCTACGCGTCGCTCGACCCGCTCCTTAACCCAGCGTCGCCACCATTTCGCCTCGACCCGTTTCGGCTCAAAGCTCTCTGGTACATTCAGCGCCTCGGGATGCCCGCCCTGAAGGCCGCCGTCGCCGGCGGACAGTACCAGTTCCCCCGTGGACTGTTCTTCGGCGGTCATCGGGAGGCGGCCTCGACGCGGCTGGTCCGCACTCACCTGCGCCACTGGCTAGGCGACGCAGACCGCGTCGTCCATATCGATCTGCACAGTGGCCTAGGCGCGTGTGCCCGTCATCGGCTCCTCCTGCTGGACACGGCGGACTCCCCGGAACTCCGGTGGTATCGTGAGACCTTTGACCCCGAGACGGTGGAACCTGCTTCGGACGCGGAGGCCACGGCCTACGACACCTCAGGCACGTTGGGCGGGTGGGCGATGGCGAGTCTCGGGTCAGGCTCAGTGCGATACCGTTTCGTCACGGCCGAGTTCGGGACCTACTCACTCGTTCGCGTGCTCGGCGCATTGCGTGCGGAGAACCGAGCCCATCACTTTGGCCGGCCCGGCACGCGCACGTTCGAGCGCACCAAGACGGAACTACTGGAGTGTTTCTGTCCACGCAGTGAGCAGTGGCGGAGAGCAGTGATCGGCCAGGGGCTCGGGACTATTGAGCGCGCCATCAGCGGCGCGATACACGCATGACGACCCCACGGGACGACGGGCCGGCGTTTTGGGTCGCAGATCGATACCTGGCTCGTGATCGCGATGGCGATCCCGTCACGACTCTGCGAGCGCTGATCCGCAAGCATCTGCCGGTCGGCTACGAAGAGGCGCTGAGCTGGGGCATGATCACGTCAAGGCCCGGCCCAGCTTACATGCCGGCCACTACATACTTCGTGAACGCAGAGCCCGCGTCGCTGAGCGAGGCCGGTCCCTCAGCCACGTAGACGTTACCGTCCTCGTCCACTCCGACTCCCTCTCCCGTCACGCCATGGTTCGGCCGGCTGTCGGACTCCCACGGCGGAATGAAGCCGACGAGCACGTCCCGATCCACAGGTCCGATGCGGACGCCGTTCCTCCAGTTGATGTGTCGGAGCCGGTTGGACTCGGAGTCGATGGCGTACACCATCTGGTCCTCGGTGATGAAGAGGTCGCTGATGCGTCCGTACTGATAGCGCGAGTCCAGGTAGTTGCCTTCTTGGTCGAAAATCTCGAGGCGGTGGTTGCCCCGGTCCGCGACCCAGAGCCGGCCCTGAGCGTCGAATTCCAGGGCGTGTGGTGTGCGGAACTGACCGTGATCCGTCCCGATTTCGCCCCACTCCTTGAGGTACTCGCCGTCGGGGGAGTATTTGACGATCCGGCCGGTGAGCCCCGCCGCGCGGGCCTCGTCCATTTGTTCGTCCGTCGTCAAGTTTTGCCCGGTGTGGCCGTCTGCAACGAAGATGCTCCCATCGGGCGCGACGATCACGTCAATCGGTTGGTTGAGGTGATCGGGGCCGTTCCCGGGCTGGCCGGCGGTACCGAGACTCAGGAGCAGCTCCCCGGACGGGCTGAACTTGTGGACCTGGTGACCCTTGGTGCCCTCGTCGTTGACGGCGAAGTCCGTCACCCAGACGTTGCCCTCGCCGTCCGCGTAAATCCCGTGGGGCGTCACGAAGATTCCGGCGCCGAAGTTGGCGAGGACCTCCCCAGTCTGGCGGTCGAACTTGAAAATCGGGTCTACGGGATTGTTGTCACAATTGACCCCGGGTCCACCCGCCGAGCCGGATCCGCAACGCTCGTAGCCCCAGACATGCCCGTCGGTGGGGTCGATGTCGAGGCCGGCCGTAGACCCCCACTCCCGTCCCTCGGGTAGGGTCGCCCAACTCGCGATACGTGTCGGGTTGGGGTTCGGGAGTCCCTCACCCGTGACCGGGTTCGCTGTCGTGACCGGGTCAACCTCTGGCGCGGCCATCGCGGTCGGTGGCTCGGACTCCGCGGCGCACGCCGCGAGCATTGTGGCGCTAACGAACACGGACATCAGGAGTCGTAACGATGACATGAGTGCCTCCATCTAGATTTCGCGGCGGCACTCCCGCGGGTGCCGGTTGTCGTGCCCGAGGGAGGCACCGGCGGTGAGGGCCAGCAAGTGTATGCCCGATTATACCGAGCCGGTCGCCGAGGCACCCGGCCCGTGGGTATGGTCTGCTCGACTCGGCGAAGTCCATGGCCCGGCCGGGCGACACCGTCGACCTCACCATGACCGACGCGTCACCGGCCGAGGCGGCAGAGATCTACCCGGCGAGCTACTGGTACTCCCTGCTGGAGGTGCCACCGGCCAGCGACTTCCCGGGCACCGGTCCCAGGGGCAACGGCATCGGGACCGCAATGAAGACCCAGGCCGACGAGACAGGGTGCGCGGACCCGCGCACCGAGGGTCTTGCGGAGCTCAGTCGCAGCGGTGAAGTTCACTGACTGGATTGCGGGCGGCCGACAGGAGACAATAGGATGCACCAGAGAGTCCCGGGGCGCAGGTCCCCGTGCCGGTTGTCATGACGCTCACTGTCGGACCCAGGTGGGCGCCACAGGTCGATCTTCCGGCGCACAGTGCGTCGGCGAACGCTCTCCGCCGAACGGAACACGACCAGGAAGAGCGTATACAACAAGAACCGTCCGCTCGTGGCGTAATGCGAGGGGAGTTGGTCAGAAAGGACGTCGCCGTCAACGCGACCGTCACCCTCGATGGCAACGCGAGCGAACAGCAGTCGACCGTCACGCCACCAGCGGACGCTCCTGGCGACTGGGGATGAGCCGACGGAGGCGAATCCTTCGCCGGGTCTGAGCCAACCCCGTGGCGTCACGTTGGCTGCGGCGCTCCCGTTCAGCCTGGTACTGTTTGGGCTCTGGCTGTTGCTCTCCCCCAAGCGCGATCTGTTCCATCTCAGTCTCGGCGCAGCGACTGCTGTCGTCGTGGCGCTCCTGGCGGCGCGGTTGGTCGCCCAGCCGCCTGCGCTCGGGGCGACGGCGCCGGGTGATACAACGTTGCGCCAGATGCCCTGGCGCCGTTTCGGCCGCTACTTGCCCTGGCTCGCCGGCCGCGTGGTGGTGGCGAGCCTCCAGGTGGCCTACGCCGTGCTCCATCCCCGACTGCCGATCAGCCCACGCATCGTGCGGGTCAAGGGGCGGAATTCGCACACGCTCGCTCGGCTCACCTTGGCAAACTCGATCACCCTGACGCCAGGCACCGTCACCCTGGATGTGGAGGAGGACACGTTCCTTGTACACGCGCTGACAGAGGAGGGGGCCCGTGGCCTGGAGACGGGCCAGATGTCGAACCGCGTGGCGGCGCTCTTCCACACCGGGGACGAACCCGCGGCGGGCTGAGGTCACGATGCTGACTTTTTTGGCCGCGGTCGCGGTGGCCTTGGCCCTCGTCATGCTGCTGTCTCTGTATCGGGTCATTGCCGGGCCGTCGGTGTTCGACCGGCTCACTGGTCTTGGCCTGATCGGGAGCAAGACCATCGTGCTGCTGGTCGTGTTGGGCGCTTGGCACGAGCGGGTCGATCTGTACGTCGATATCGCTCTATCGTACGGACTCATCAGTTTCGTCGGCACGCTCGCCCTCGCGAAGTACTTTGAGGTATCCGGGAGCGGGAGCGCCGAATGAATACGATCGCCACCCTCATGCTGGTTGTGGGGTTCGGGTTCGTGTTGGCCGGGGCGATCGGTATTCTTCGACTGCCCGACTTCTATTGCCGCCTCCACGCCATGGGCAAGTGCGACACGCTCGGTGTCGCCCTGATGGTTGGGGGCGTTGCCGTGCTGCAGGGGGTGACACTGACGAGTGGAAAGCTCCTCCTCGTGGTGGTGTTTGTCTCCCTGGCCAATCCCACGGCGACCCATGCGCTCGGACGCGCCGCCTTGCGGGCTGGCCTCCGGCCCTGGATGAGGGGGGAGAAGCGGTCGTGATCGACACGCTGGGCCCGCTATTTCTCTTGCTGATGGTCGTGTGCGCCGTCGCCGCGCTCAGCGTGAAGGAACTCCTGTCCGCCGTGACGATTTTCGGGGCCTTCAGCTTCTTTTCCGCCGCGTTCTTTGTGGTACAAGACGCGCTGGACGTCGCCTTCACGGAGGCGGCCGTCGGGGCGGTGATCACCACCGTGTTCTTTGTCTGTGCCATCAAGCGGACGACTGGAAGGTCGGTATGATCGGCCGCCTGACCGTGTTGCTTCTCATCCCGGCTCTCGTCGTCCTGCTGCAAGCCGCGGCGGAGTTGCCCGCGGTCGGTGACGGCACCTCTCCGGCCTTCACGCACGTCGCGCCCTACTACCTTGAACACGCGCACGAGGAGACCGGCGCGCCGAATTTCGTGACCGCGGTGCTGGCCGACTATCGAGGCTACGACACGTTCGGCGAGCTGACCGTGATTTTCACCGCCGGCCTCGCCTGCCTGCTCATCCTCGGCACGCGGGACGAGCCGTCTCGACCTCGCGATGAGGAGACCCCGTGAGGTCCAGATTCGGGAGCCCGGTGCTCGATGCATCCGCCAGACTGCTGGCGCCGTTCATGTGGCTGTTCGCGGCCTACGTAATGGTTCACGGTCATGACAGTCCCGGCGGCGGGTTTCAGGCTGGGGTCATTCTGGCCGCGTCGATCGTCATGTTACGCCTGGTCCGAGGCGGCGGCACTGGGTCCGGCCTGTCATCGCGAGGCGCGCTGACGCTGGCCTGCGCGGGCCCGCTGCTCTTTGGCGGTATCGGCATCGGCAGTCTGTTCTCCGGCGGAAATTTCCTCGACTACGGAGCGCTGCCATTGCCGATGGACCCGGTGCAGGTCCGCGTCATCGGCACCCTCGGGATTGAGGCCGGTGTGATGCTGGGCGTCACGGGCGTGCTTGTCTTGATCTTCGATGTGCTGGCGTCGTGGGACGACGGCACCGTGTGAGGGTAAGAGGACGCGACGATGCAAAGGACCCTGACCACAATAGGCTTACCACTTGGGCCGCCGGGGCATCCCGCCCGCCAGCGTTGTTCGTCGTTTGCATACTCCCGGCATGCGCGCTCCTCGCGCCTTGCCGGACGGGCGCCACGACGCCCCAAGGTGGCAACCCTATTGTGGTCAGCGTCCTAAGTTCGTTCGGCGGGGGACAACTGCAATACGCATTGGCGGCGGTGCTGCTGTTGATCGGCCTGTACGGCATGCTGGTGAAGACGAACTTCGCCCGCAAGTTGATGGCGATGAATGTGATGCAAGTCGCCGTCATCGTCTTCTTTGTCTCGCTGGCGGTGCGCTCCGGCGGGACGCCGCCGATTGAAATCGAGCATGAGGCCGCCGTGGCCTACGCGAATCCGTTGCCGCACGCGCTCATGCTGACGGCCATCGTGGTCAGCGTCAGTACCACGGGCGTCGCGCTTGCTCTCCTGATCCGTACCCATCGTCGCTTCAACACGCTCGACGAATCCGAACTCCTCGACCGGCTGCGCGAGTGAGCCGACACCTGCCCATTCTCATCGTTCTCTGTCCCCTGGTGGGCGCGCTGATCGTGCCGCTGGTGGGACGGGTGTCGGTGCGCGCGGCGCGTGGCCTCACGGTGCTGGCGACCATGTCGTCACTGGCCTGCGCCGTCGCCGCCCTCCGGGAGGTGCTCTCCGGTGACGACTGGCACTATCACCTCGGGGGCTGGGCGCCGCCTTGGGGTATCGAGTACGTCGTCGACCCGCTCGGGGGCGGCATGGCGGTGCTGGTGGCGCTACTGGCGACGCTGGTCGCCATCTACGCCGGCCCGTACCTCCGTGGATTTTCGTCGTTACGCGGCGCGACCTTCGATAGTCTCTTTCTGCTTCTGACCGGTGGCCTGCTGGGCATCACCCTCACTGGCGACCTGTTCAACCTCTACGTGTTTCTCGAGATCTCGTCCCTGGCGGCGTACGCCCTGCTCGGCTCGGGCGGTGAACGGGCAGTGGTGGCCACATTTCGGTATCTGCTCGTCGGCACAATTGCCGCGAGCTTTTACTTGCTGGGACTCGGGTATCTCTATGCCCTGACCGGTACGCTCAACATGGCCGACCTGGCCATCCGGCTCGCCGCGGTGCCGTCGGGCAGCGCCGCCACCGTGGGTGTCGTGCTGATCGTCGTGGGGCTGGCGGTGAAAATGGCGGTGTTTCCGCTGCACGGCTGGATGCCGGACGCTTACACGTATGCGCCGCCGCCGGTGACGATGTTCATCGCCGCCGTGATGTCCAAGGTCAGCGCGTATGCCCTGATCCGATTGCTGTTCTTCGTGTTGCCGGCCGGAGATGCCGTCGCAACGGCCCGGGATGTCCTCGGCTGGGTGGCGGTGGCGGGCGTGCTGGCCGGTTCGGTACTCGCGTTACCGCAGAAGGATGTCCGCCGGATGCTGGCCTATTCCAGCATTGGACAAATGGGGTACATCGTGCTCGGCGTGTCCCTTGGCAATGCCGCCGCGCTCACCGGGGCACTACTGCATGTGGGTGCGCACGCCGTGGCCAAGGGCTGTCTGTTCGGCGCCATCGGCAGCATGCCCCGCCAGACGGTGCAGGTCGAGATCGCTGGATTTGCCGGCGCGGCCCGACGGGCGCCGCTCACCATGGCGGCGTTCACGGTGGCCGCCCTGTCTCTGATCGGGATGCCGCCGACCGCGGGTTTCTTCAGCAAGTGGTACCTGCTGCGCGGGGCGCTCGAGGCCGACGCGTGGGTGTTCGCGGCGGTGCTTCTGGTGAGCTCGCTGCTGAGTGCCATCTACTTCTTCCGCCTGCTCGAGCAGATCTACTTCGCCGATGGCCCGCCGGTCTCCGAGCCTGGCCAGGCGTCTGGGGTGGCCAGGAGGTCGTGGCGAGTGGTGGCGCCAGTCGTGACCTTAGGGGCGATCGTACTGCTGATAGGCCTCTTCAATGGCGCGCTGGTGACATCGGTGATCGAGCGGGCGCTTCCCGAGCTCTGAGGACGATGCTGGATCTGCTGGGTGCCGACCGTCCGCTCGCCGCCGTGCTCGTGTCACTGGCGGCAGCCGTCCTGATCCGCGTCGTGGGTCGGTGGTCCACCCTGCGCGAGGGCTGTACGTTCGGCGCGGGAATCGTCAAGCTTGGCCTGGTGCTGTCGATGGTGCCGACGGGGCTGGCTGGTGGGGCGCTTGAATCGACGCCGCTGACGCTCATCCCCGGGGTCACCCTGCATCTGCGCGCCGATCCACTCGGTCTGCTGTTCGCCCTGGTCGCCTCCATGTTGTGGTTGGTGACCTCGGTCTATTCGGTCGGGTACATGCGGGCTGGCCGGTATCGGAATCAAACGGGGTATTTCGCGAGTTTCGCGCTGTGCGTGTCCGCGACCATCGGACTCGCGTTTGCGGCGAACCTGCTGACCTTCTTCCTTTTTTACGAGGTCCTGACGCTCGCGACCTATCCGCTCGTCGCGCACAATCGCACCGACGAGGCTCGCGCCGGCGGCCGCCGGTATCTTGTCTACACGCTGACCGCCGGCCAGGCGTTGTTGCTTGCCATCGTCTGGGTGCACTCGTTGGCGCCTGGCGGAGAATTTCGTCCCGGCGGGATGCTGCCACCGGGGCTGCCACGCGAAACCATCTGGGGACTGTTCGGTCTCTTTGTGCTCGGGCTCGGCGTCAAGGCCGCGATCATGCCGCTGCACGGATGGCTCCCAGTCGCGATGGTGGCGCCGACACCCGTGAGCGCGTTGCTGCACGCGGTCGCCGTCGTGAAAGCCGGCGTGTTCGGTCTCTTGCGGGTGGTCGGATACGTATTCGGTATCGACGTGCTGCGCGACATCGGCGCTGACACGGTGCTGGCGGTACTGGCCGTCGCCACGATTCTGTTCGCATCTCTGCGCGCACGCCGCGAGACACATCTAAAACGGCGGCTCGCCTACTCCACGATCGGCCAGTTGTCGTATATC
>CALBET010001211.1 GCA_937888665.1 uncultured Acidobacteriota bacterium | reverse complement strand
GTACTCAAAGCGCTGGCGATGTACCCCGGAGAGCGTTCGGAGCCGCTCGGTGACGAGTGTGTTGGCGAGGTCGTGGCGCTCGGGCCTGGCGTAACCAGTCTGGAGGTCGGTCAAACTGTCATTGCCATTGCCTTGGGCGCGCTCGCCTCACACGCCGTCGCACGTGCGGATATGGTCGTGCCCCTGCCCAGTGGCTTGAGTGCGGCTCGGGCGGCGGTGCTGCCCATCGTGTACGTGACGGCGAGCCATGCTCTCCAGCGCGTTGCCAAACTCCAACCCGGCGAATCGATCCTGATCCACGCGGCCGCGGGGGGCGTCGGGCAAGCTGCGGTCACGATCGCCCGCGCATGCGGCGCTGACGTGTTCGCGACCGCGGGCAACGACCACAAGCGGCATCTGCTGCGCACGCAAGGTGTCCAGCACGTCATGGACTCGCGGTCGCTGGACTTTGCGCCCGCCGTCCGCGAACTCACCGGAGGACGTGGCGTCGATGTCGTGTTGAACTCGTTGAACGGAGATTTTATTCCCGCCAGTTTGTCCGCGCTCGCTCGCGGAGGGCGCTTTCTCGAAATCGGCAAAATTGGGGTGTGGGACCACGCTCGTGTCGCGGCGGAATTCCCCCATGTGTCCTACCATATCGTCGCGCTCGACGACGTGCGTGATCGGGATCCGGCGGCGGGACAACTGTTGCAGGACGTCGTTCGCAAGGTGGCGACCGGCGAGTGGGCGCCCCCACCCACGCGTGCCTTTCCGCTCGATGCGGTCGGCGATGCGCTACGCCACATGCAGAAGGGGCGGCACATTGGCAAGATCGTCGTCCGACACCCGCCACGGCCCCCACGCACCGATATCAGGAATGACGCGAGCTATCTCATCACTGGCGGGCTCGGAGAGCTTGGTCTCGCGGTCGCAGACCACTTGGTCGCGCATGGAGCCCGTTTTCTCGTTCTTGCCCACCGGAGCGAGCCGGGATACGGTGCGCGTCGAGCGGTGGCCAGACTCGAGGCGGCGGGCGCCAGGGTCCTCTGCCATCGCTGTGATGTCGCCGACCGGACGGCGGTCGAAGATCTCATGCGTTCGGTCCGCGCCGAGCTTCCACCGCTGGGCGGCGTGTTTCACCTGGCCGGCCACTTCCATGCCGGCGTGCTGGCGCATGAGACGTGGAGCCAGTTCGCACGCGTGCTGGCGCCCAAGGTCCAGGGCGCCTGGCACCTGCATGAAACGGCCGGAGAGGATCTTGACCTGTTCGTCATGTTCTCGTCGGTCACATCGATCACGAGTCCGATCGGACATGGAGCCTACGCCGCCGCCAACAGCTTCCTCGATGCCTTGGCGCATTTCCGCCGCAGCCGTGGATTGCCCGCCGTCACTGTGAACTGGGGTGCGTGGTCGGCCGGAATCATCAACCGGCTGAGCGAACGAGATCGGCAGCGACTGGGTGAACTCGGACTGCGGCCGATGCGGGTGGCCGACGGCCTTGCCACCTTGGATAGAGCCATGGCGCTCGGCCGTCCTCAGGTGATCGCGGCGGTCGACTGGTCGCGCTACTCGCTGCGGGCGGCCGGCGCGCTGGCGCCACTGCTGACCGAGCTCACGCCGAGCGCGCCTCGTCCGGACGCCGTGCACCCCAGCAGCTCGAATCTGCTCCGCAGGTTCGAGACCATCCCGGAGCAACAGCGACAGGCGGAACTTGAGTCTGAAGTCTGGAACCGGGCCAGTCAGTTGCTAGGGTTATCAAGTGCTCAGAACTGCGATCCCCAATATTCGCTGCTCGAGTTGGGCCTTGATTCCCTGATGGCGGTCGAGTTGCGCAACAACCTGGCCGACGCCGTCGGGAGGCGTCTGCCAGCGACGCTGCTCTTTGACTACCCGACGGCTGGACAGCTTGCGGCGTATCTGGGAAGAACGGTGTTCGGATGGACGCGGGACGCGGCGGATCTGAGCGCAGACGCACCGCGCCAACCAAGACCACCCGTGACGACCCAGCCTCTTGACAACCTGAGCGAGTCCGAGTTGCAGGCGGTCATCGACGCCGAGCTTGGCCTGTGGAAGAAACCGGACTCTGGCGGCTGAGGCTCTGTCAGGTTCTCCGCGCCGGGCTACAGGCCGATCAAGCGACGCAGCTTGAGGCGCTTTACGCCCTTGCGCTCACCCCGTCCGGCATTGAGATTGAAATCGCGTAGCCAACCATCTTTCCTCTTACGGTTGGACCGCTTGTGCCGACTGAGGTAGGTGTCCGACCCGCCGGCAATCGCATCCGCCATTCGACGGACATCCTTCTCGATCGGACGGAAGGCCCGCGATCCCTTCTTTGTCTTGCGGCGCCTGCGATAGACGGTGGACGGTGCCACGACGCCGGATGAATCCGTTCGCAAGTGAGTGACTCGTACAGCCAATTTACCGAAATCGCCGGCGGCCATTGTGCCTCCTCCAGATATTGTTCCCGACAGGTG
>CALBET010001210.1 GCA_937888665.1 uncultured Acidobacteriota bacterium | reverse complement strand
TGACGACGGGCAGCGGACCAGTTGGCAGCATCGAGGGGTAGCAGCAGTCCTTCTGCGACGATTCCTATCGCATCTGCTGCGTCTCGCTGTGAAAGCCCTTCGATGAGCCTGTCGGAGACGAGTCGGGCGACCAGGCTGGTCCACCAGCGGTCAAACGACCGTACGAGTTGGCTGACAGCTGGAACCACATTGGCCGCAGCAGCCGACACCAGTGCCGGCCAGACACCGTCAGGATCCGCATCGACTGACCACTCCATAACCGCCCAGAAGGGATCGTCTGCGGTGGCCGCGATTTCGGCAATCTGGCGTCGCCGCTCCTTCAGTTCGGCGCCAACCGCACGACGGAGCAGTTCATCCTTGTCGCGCGTGAAGTGCGTAACAACCGACGTGGAGGCGCCAAGTTCGCTCGCCACTCTACGGATCGTCACACCGCTGACGCCGTGCGAAGCGATGACGCGCAGGGTCGCGTCCCGGATGTCTCGATCCCGACTTTCGCCGTCTATGTGCCGCGGCATGTCCGCTCCCTCCGGTTGCCGCTCGCGGGCAACCGCTATAGTTTATTTACAACACTAGTTTTACAAAGGTGAATCGGCGGATGCCAGGAGGGCCCGGAGGACCATGATCGCGACGACGGACACCGAGGTTATCGTGATCGGCGCTGGATACGCGGGGCTGGCCGCCGCGCTGGGACTGATCGATCGCGGGCGTGATGTCGTGGTGCTGGAGGCACGAGACCGGGTAGGGGGCCGCGTCTGGACTCATCGTGACGACGGGGTTCCCCTGGATCTCGGCGGGATGTGGGTCGGTGCCGGACACTCGCATTTCCGGGCGCTGCTCGACCGCTTCGAGCTCACCACCTACCCCACGCCTGCGTCCGGTAACGCTGCGTGGTGGGACGAAACGTCGGGGAAGCTTCGTCGGGCACGGCCGCTCCCGCTGCCGGCGGCGGCACTCCCGTTTGCCGCCGCTGGACTGCTACATGCGGAGTGGCTCGTGCGTCGTGCGTCGGTCAAGGATCGCGCCGATCGGCTGGACGGCGTCACTGTGGCGGACTGGCTGAGGCGCTGGGTGCCGTCACAGCGCGCGCGGGCGACGATCGAGACAGCCCTCGTGCTGCTGTACTCAACAGAACTCACGCAGGTCTCGATGGGGACTTTGGTGTCAATGGCAGACCAGCCTGGTGGTCTGCTGGCGGAGTTGGGCACCGCCGGGGGCGCCCAACAAGATCTCGTGATCGGTGGGGCCGATGCGTCTGCGTTGAAGATCGCTGCACTCCTGGGCTCCCGGCTGCGCCTTGCAACACCTGCTCGAGAGATCCACCACGACGTAGCAGGAGTGCGTGTCGTCACCGACGATTCGACCATCGCTGCCAAGCACGTGGTCGTCGCGCTGCCACCCCCGCGAGTTGGTGGGCTTGCCTGGAAACCGGGGCTGCCTCCGTGGCGGGCGAACCTGATCGCGCGGATGCCCATGGGGTCGGTGACGAAGCTGCTGGCGGTCTACGACCGTCCGTTCTGGCGGGACGGTGGCTGGTCTGGCGAAGCGCTCGACGCCCATGGGGCGGTGTCCTCGGCGTTCGACGTCTCGCCACCCGGCGGCCCCGGCGTGTTGGCCTCACTCACGTGCGGAGCCAAGAGCGTCGAACTCGCGCAACTTCCTGCCGACGTCCGTCAGGAGCGGATCCTCGAGGCCATGAGCAGATGGTTCGGCCCCGCGGCCCGGCAACCCCGCACAGTCGTGAACGTGTCATGGGAGAACGAGATCTACAGCGGCGGCGGCTACGCGGCCGTCCCCATCCCAGGCACGTTGAGGCTGGCGCAGCGGGTCGCCGAGCCCCTCGGGCGAGTCCACTTCGCCGGCACCGAAACCGCTGCCCGGTTCGCCGGCTACATCGACGGCGCCATCTCCTCCGGTGAGCGCGCAGCTCAAGAGGTCCTCACCCAACTCGACAGCCGCAGTTGACGCAAAACGACGTGAGACAAACGGAACAAGAGAGGAAGTAGCCTATGACCACCCCAGATCTGCCCGCCGGGCTTGTCCGTCTAGATCCCGATGCCGCGCTAGCCCCTGATCCTGACCGGCCCGGCGAATTGGTGTCGCTGCAATATGTCGGCGACGACGACCGGCTGGTCGCGGGGACCTGGAGCGCCGGTGCCGGAAGCGTCCAGATCGACGCCTATCCGGTCGACGAGATCTGTGTGGTCATCGAGGGCAGCATCACGGTGGACACCAGCACGAGTGGCTCAGAGACCTTCCGCCCAGGCGACGCATTCGCGATCCGGCGGGGTACGCCGCTGACGTGGTCGCAGACCGAGGGCACTAGGAAGATCTACGTCATTTTGAACAACGGCTGACGCTTGCATATGCCGCCCCTTACCGCCGACCTATGCCGCTGGGGCCAATTCCCCTGGCGCATCCGACATTCCCCGTTCCAGGAGTGACATGGCGCTGAGCACCCCGACCATGGCCACGCTGCTTGCGGCGGGCCTCATCTTCCT
>CALBET010001209.1 GCA_937888665.1 uncultured Acidobacteriota bacterium | reverse complement strand
TCGTGCGCGAACTGCTCTTTCGCGGCGTCCTTCGCCAACCGCAGGTCCGTCCGCGGTACCTTGACACCGCCGAGCGGCCCGCGGGCCTCCGCCCGGTCGCGGCGTGCTGGACCTATTGGAACGATGACGCGCGTTACCGGTGTTCCCGAGAGTAGACGCCTTCCTTGAGGCGACGGAAACCGCTTTCCAGCAGCTCGACGCCGGTCAGGATGGCGACGGTCACGATCGACAACCCGATGGCCGCGCGCGGGTAGCCCAACCCGACCGTCGAACCGATGCAGGCCAGCGTCCAGATCACCGACGCGGTCGTCACCCCCGTGACGACGCCCCCGCGGGCCAACATAACGCCGGCGCCGAGAAAGCCGACCCCGGTCACGACCTGCCCCAGGACCCGGGTGGTGTCGGCGTCGGGGCCGGCGAGTGTCCGGCCGAGGGCCAGGAACACCGCGGTACTGAGGCAGATGAGGCAGCTTGTGCGTACCCCGGCCGGCTTACCCCGAAGCTGACGTTCAAGGCCGATGATCGCACCGCACAGGATCGCGGAGCCGACCATTGACCAGAATTGCCACAAGAACGGGTCGAGCGGGAAGACTTGCATCAGGAGTTGACCCTCATACGATGGTGTCACCCGTACTTCTGGTGACGAAGGCTATGGACGATACCGCATGGCGGCTGTCCAATGCGAGGGAGGCTCAGGTTGACGCGTTCAGTGCGGGAGAAGATTGGGCAGATGGAGTCGGCTGCCCTGCGAGCGTACCTAGCCGGCCCGGACACGCTGGAATCGCGGCGCCGGATCCTTGAGCATTGGAGGCGATGGATCGCGCCGAATTGTGGATGCGATGGCGGGTGCAGGGATCCGACTTCACCCAAGGCAGAGGACGGAGCGGGCTCTCCCGTTCAGGTCCTCGTTGCGCGACTCGTGATGCAGCGGGCTGTGCTGGAGCTGGCTAGTCAGGGTCGATCCTGCCGACTTGTTCGGTCGTGGCGATCCGATTGGCGTGACGAGTCAAGGGAACGGACGTTGCTTCTACCGAGCTTCTCGGCTCTGTCATGTGGGTGTCGTCGCGCGGTTACAGCCGCGGCACTGGCCGACTTGGCAGGCCGAGGGCGCGCGCGTGTGAAGCGCGCTATGCCAAGGATAGTGGGCGGCCGGGCGCAGCCTGCCGACTCTGGCAGGTCACTCGGAGGTGGAGAGCCGATTTACCGTCCCAGATGCCCGATTGGGTCGGGCAGGAAACATGCGCGACAGCCAACAGCCTGGCACGGGAGGAACCGTGCCTTCCCGGTGAATCGCACCGCCGAACGAGTCGATGGGCGAGCGCCGGCTGAAGCAAGAGCAGCCTTTTGAGACGAACGAGTCCCCCTCGACATCCCGATCACACGCACGCGACGCCACGGACCCGAGACGCCACCACCCCGTCGACGCGGGCGTTCCGTCGAACGTTTTATCCAGCGGTGCTGGCCGCGGAATGGAACGACTGGCGCTGGCAGTCTCGCAATCGCATCCGCACGCTGGAGCAGTTCGAACGCGTGATGGTGTTGTCCGACGTCGAGCGCGCCGCGCTTGTGCAGGGCGGGACCCCGCTGCCGACCGGCGTCACGCCCTACTACATGAGCCTGATCGATCCGTTGGACCCGAACCAGCCCCTGCGGAAGACGGTGGTTCCCTCGACGGCCGAGTTCGTCCGGACGGCTGGCGAGGCGGACGACCCGCTCGGGGAAGACGACCATAGCCCCGTGCCCGGGTTGGTGCATCGCTACCCGGATCGCGTACTGCTGCTGGCGCTCGACTTTTGCACGACGTACTGCCGGTATTGCACGCGGTCTCGCGTTGTCGGGCACGGCGAGATCGTGGCGAACGAGACCAGGCTGGAACAGGCGTTCGACTACCTGCGGCGGACCCCGCAGGTCCGCGACGTCTTGATTTCAGGCGGCGATCCACTCGCGTTGAGCGAGGAGCGCCTTGATTGGATCCTGGGCAGCCTCCGCGGCATTCCTCATATCGAGTTCGTACGGATCGGCACGAAGATGCCGGCGGTACTGCCGCAGCGCATCACGCCGTCGTTGTGCCGGATGTTGCGTAAGCACCATCCACTGTGGATGAGCCTCCACTTCTTGCACCCGGACGAGTGCACGCCGGAAGCCGAGCGCGCCTGTGCTCGTCTCGCCGACGCCGGTATCCCCCTGGGCTCCCAGACCGTGCTGCTCAAGGGGGTCAATGACGATGTCGACACGATGACGCGGCTGGTTCATCGTCTCCTGCGGATGCGGGTGCGGCCGTACTACCTGTACCAGTGCGACCCACTCTCCGGTTCCGCCCATTTCCGCACGAGTGTGGACAAGGGCCTGGAGATCATCGAGGGACTGCGTGGCCACACGAGCGGGTATGCCGTGCCGACCTACGTCATCGACGCCCCAGGCGGTGGCGGCAAGGTTCCGCTGCAGCCGAACTATCTGGTCGGACGGGACGGGGATGACGTCGTGGTCAGAAACTTCGAGGGGAAGTCGTTCCGCTATCCAGATCCCCTGACGGCCGGGCCGTCCCTCGGGGGAGATCGGCGTCCGTCTCCGGCGCGGCTCTCGGAAGCCGCGGAGGCCGCGACATGCTCATCGGGCTGACCTACGATCTGCGCGCGGCGTACCGGGCCGCCGGATATGGCGAGGAAGAGACGGCTGAGTTCGACAGCGAGGAGACCATCGAGGCGATTGAGGGTGCCCTGCAACGCAGGGGCCATCATACCGACCGGGTCGGCCATGCGCGCCAGCTGGTGTCGCGGCTGGCCGCCGGCGATCGCTGGGACCTGGTCTTCAATATCTGCGAGGGGTTGAGAGGGGTGGGACGGGAGGCTCAGGTCCCGGCGCTGCTGGACCTCTTTGAGATTCCGTACACCTTCTCCGACCCTCTGGTCATGGCGCTCAGCCTGCACAAGGGGATGACCAAATCTGTGGTGCGGGACGCGGGCATCCCGACCGCCCCCTTCGCGGTGATCGAACACCTGTCTCAGTTGCCGCAGCTCCA
>CALBET010001208.1 GCA_937888665.1 uncultured Acidobacteriota bacterium | reverse complement strand
GGCCTCATAGCTGGAGAGCGATTCTCCCCGAGGGTTCAGCCGACTGTAGCGCACGGCCACGTTGACGCCGCCCCCGCCAACTTGCACCGGCTCGGCCCAATCGAGTCGGGTGCCGGCCCAGGCGCGCAGGCGCCCGCCCTGCAATCCGTCCACGTAGTCGTCGGCGGTCTCCCACTGCTCGACCGTGCCGTCGGCAACCCGCACGTGCGGATAGTTCAGGGTCGACGCCCACCGCGCCACGTCGGTCGGGTGGCTGAGCGCGTCGAAATAGGCCTCGACCGCCGCCAGCGCGGCGGCGCTCGACTCGGCGCGCCGAGCCTCATCGACGTCGGAGGACCCAGCCGCGAACCGCGCCTGTATCCCCCAGTGGTCGCCCTGTGCGGTGACCCTCTTGGTCACGATGTAGGTGATGACGGTGCTGCGAATACGCTCGCCGTCGATGTTGTAGCGCGAGTAGAGTCCGGCCACGTGGGCCTTCGTCGGTCCCGTCTGGAACACGTCGTAGGAGTCCCACTGAGAGCGGTGCCAGCCGGTCTCGATGGTGCGTTCGAAATTCACGCCACGCGCGTACTCCTCCGGCGTCCGGGTGAGACGGAACGGCCCCACTCCTGGTCGCACATGAGGAAAATGAAGCGATGTGGCCCACACCATCGGGTCGCGCGTATTCCAGGTCTCCAGATACCGGTCAGCGGCCCGGATCGCCTCGACCCTCACCCGCTCCCGCTCGACATCCCGGACCGCCTGGCGAAGCCCCTCCGCCTGTTCCCGTGTCTGGGCCGCCGGGGCCGTGGTGACCACATTGGCAAGACCGGGCCCCGCCCCAAGATCACAGATGGAGACGGCAACCAGCGTGGCGGCGAGACAGAGGGCGCGGGAGGGTCTCGGCGGCATGGATGAGTCACCTCGCGTCGGGAGTAGTGAACGGCCCACTCTACCACCGGTCCGGAGACCTCGGGGCGGCCAGAACCAACCTTCTCGTCGCCGTCGGCGTCTGACGTTCTTGGGGTCGCCGCAATCAACCCCGTAGAATGTAGGGCTGGGTGGACCGGATTCGACGACACCCCGGCCCCTGCGCGAAAGGACACGCCAACGACGCCATGCCCATTCATCACGACATCGAAGCGATTCAGCAGCGCATCCACACTGAAAGCGCCTTTGTCAGCCGCCTGCTCGACGAGGTGGGCCGGGTCATCGTCGGCCAGCGCTACATGATCGAGCGCCTGCTGATCGGGCTGCTCGCGGACGGACACGTGCTGATGGAGGGCGTGCCGGGTCTGGCGAAAACCTTGACCGTCCACACGCTGGCCAGCGCCATCAACACCACCTTCCGGCGGATTCAGTTCACCCCGGATCTGTTGCCGGCCGACCTGATCGGCACCCTGATCTATGACCCCCAGCACTCGGAATTCAAGACGCGCAAGGGCCCCATCTTCGCGAACATCATCCTCGCCGACGAGATCAACCGAGCGCCGGCCAAGGTGCAGTCCGCGCTGCTCGAGGCCATGCAGGAACGCACGGTCACCATCAGCGACACCACCTACCCGCTGGACTCGCCGTTTCTCGTGCTGGCCACACAGAACCCGATCGAACAGGAAGGCACCTACCCGCTGCCGGAAGCCCAGATCGATCGGTTCATGCTGAAGCTGGCCGTCGGCTACCCCAACAAGGAAGAAGAGCTGGAGATCATGCGCCGGATGGCGGGCGGACCCGCCCCGAAGGTCAACGCCGTAGTCGAACCGGCTGAGATTCTTCGAGCCCGCGAAGCGGTCCAGATGATCTACATGGATCCGCAGGTCGAGCAATACATCGTGGAGCTGGTGTTCGCGACGCGGGAACCGAAGACGCACAACCTCGGCGACCTGGCGGATCTGATCGCCTTCGGCGCCTCACCGCGTGCCACCATCAGTCTCGCCAAGGCGGCCCGGGCGCATGCGTTCCTGAAGCGGCGTGGGTATGTCACGCCGGAGGACGTCCGTTCCATCGGTCTCGACGTCCTTCGCCACCGGGTGCTCCTGACCTATGAAGCGGAAGCGGAAGAGATGACGGCCGACGACGTGGTGAACCGGGTGCTGAACAGTATCGAAGTGCCATGAGAGCGAACGGGCTTCAGGCGTCGGACGTCGGTTCGGGTGTGTCCCCGCGGAAGGGCGCGCGGTAATGCGAACCCCGCGGGCCCGGAGTGGGGCATTGGGGCCCCCGCGAGGGCCCGCGTGGGGTTCCGGGGCGCAGCCCCGTCTAAGGTGGTCGCGAAGCCCCGTCTAAGGCGTAATGATTCCGCGCGAGATTTTGAAACAGGTGCGGCGGGTCGAGATTGCGACTCGTGGACTGGTGAACGACGTGTTCTCCGGCGAGTACCACTCCGTCTTCAAGGGACGCGGGATGAACTTCGCGGAGGTGCGCGAGTACCAGCACGGCGATGATATCCGCGCGATCGACTGGAACGTGACCGCGCGGACCGGCGCGCCGTTCATCAAGGTGTTCGACGAAGAGCGTGAGTTGACAGTCATGCTGGTGGTCGACGTCAGCGCCTCCGGCGACTTCGGCTCTCGCTCGCGCATGAAGGGGGAGATGGCGGTCGAAATCTGCGCCGTGCTGGCGTTCTCCGCAACCACCAACAACGACAAGGTCGGGCTCATCATCTTCAGCGACCGCATCGAAAAGTTCGTGCCCCCGCGAAAAGGCCGGCGGCACGTGCTGCGGGTCCTGCGTGAGTTGCTCTACTTCAAGCCGGAGGGTCGCGGCACCGACATCACGGGGGCGCTGCAATATCTGGCACGCGTCGTGCGCCGCCGGGCCGTCGTGTTCGTCGTGTCCGACTTCCTGGGCGACGGGTACGAGAAGGCGCTGGCGGTGGCCGGCCGCCGTCACGACACCGTCGCGATACGGATGAGTGACCCGCGGGAACACCACCTTCCGGCGGTCGGGTATCTCGAGCTCGAGGATGCCGAGACCGGGGAACAGGTGACCGTCGATGTCTCCGACCCGGCGTTCCGCGCGGCGTTCGATCGGGATGTCGCGGACACGCTGACCGCCCGTGAACGGCAGTTCCGTAAAACCCGGGTTGACGTGATCGAGATTACGACCGACCACCCGTACGCGGATCGGCTCATGCGATTCTTCCGACAGCGAGCCAAACGTTTTCGATGATCAGCGCGCAATCGGCGTTCGTGCGGGTGATGGTGCTCGTGATGGCACTCCCGGTCATCGCGACGGGGCAGCCGCGCGCGCCAGAACTGCGCATCACGACTGACCCGACCACGATCAGCGTGGGCGACCCGGTGACGGTCGTGGTGAGCGTGCGTCACGCCCCCGACGCTCGCGTCGTCTGGCCGGCCGAGATCGAACTCGGCCCATTCGAGCTGCTGAACCAGCGAGAGTCCGACCCGGCATCGGATGAAGACGACGAGATGGTGCGAACGGGCGTCGAGCTGCGGATCACCGCGTTCGAGCTTGGCGAACTGACGCTGCCGTCGTTCGATGTCGACGTGACGGCAGCGAACGGCGACACGGTGACGCTGTCCACCGACACCGCGACGATCGCCGTGGTCAGCGTGGGGCGAGACGATGGAGGGGCCATTCGCGATATCAAGGGCCCTCTGACGATCCCATTCGGCATCGCCACCCTGCTCCCGTGGCTGGGAGGCGTGGCCGCACTGGCGGCACTCGGCTACTGGCTCTACCAGCGGTATCGTCGGCGAACGCGGCCCGAGGTCGTCGTCCCGGTCGTGCCGCGGCGACCCGCCCACGAAATTGCCCATGAGTCACTTGACGCCCTCGAAGCCTCAGGGCTCCTCAAGCTTGGTGAAATCAAGACGTATCACATTCGCCTCTCGGACATCGTGCGCGTCTACGCGCAGGACCGATTCGGCATCGACGCCATGGAAATGACCACCGGCGAAGTGCTGGGCGGCCTGCGCGAGCGTGGCGTGGGCAGCGGGGTTGTGGCGGACTTCCGCCTGGTGCTCGACCGGTGTGACCTGGTCAAGTTCGCGAAGTTCCGGCCGGAGGCCACGGCGTGCCACGACCTGGTCCCACAGGGCCGACATCTCGTCGACCGGACCACGCCGGCTGAGCGCGTGCCGGGCGGGCCATCGGAGGCGCACGCGGCATGACCGCGCTCCTTCGCTTCGCAGACCCGATGTACTTGCTGCTGCTGCCGCTCGTGCCACTCCTCGTCTACTGGTACGTCGCGCGGGGGCGACGCCAGGTCGGGACATTGCGTTACTCGTCGATCGCACCGATCAAGCGCGCCGACCGCCGGCGCCGCGGACGGTTTCGTCACGCACTGTTCGGGCTGCGAGCGGTCGCGCTCACCGCGCTCATCGTGGCGTTCGCCCGACCTCAGACCGGTGTCACCGCGGAGAACGTGACCACGGAAGGGATCGACATCGTGCTCGCGCTGGACCTGTCGAGTTCCATGCTGGCGGAGGACCTGCAGCCCAATCGGCTCGAGGCCGCCAAGCAGGTCGCGGCCGAATTCGTCAGCGGTCGCCGGAACGACCGGATCGGGCTCGTGGTCTTCGCGGGTGACGCCTTCACCCAGGCCCCGCTGACACTCGACTACGATGTGGTGACGACCCTGCTCGGCGAGCTGGAGGTGGGCATCATTGACGACGGCACGGCGATCGGGATGGGACTCGCGACGGCAGTCAAACGTCTGCAGGGATCGGACGCAGACTCGAAGGTCATTATTCTCCTGACCGACGGACGGAACAATCGTGGGGAGATCGACCCCGTGACGGCGGCCCAGCTCGCCCAGGCACTGGGTGTGCGGATCTACGCGATCGGAGCGGGCACGCAGGGCGTGGCACGGGTACCGGTCGACGACCCGCTCTTCGGGCGGCGCTACGCCCAGATGGAGGTCGACATCGATGAGCCGACCTTGCAGGAGACCGCCTCGCTGACCGGCGGCCGGTACTTCCGCGCGACCAACCGCGAAAGCCTCCAGCTGATTTATGAGGAGATTGACGCGCTCGAGACCACCGAAATCGAGGTCGAGCAGTTCACGCGGTACGGCGAGCTCTTCCACGTGCCGCTGTTGTTCGGGCTGGGGGCGTTGCTGCTGGAAGTGGGGCTTGGTCGAACCGTCTTGAGGAAGATCCCGTAACGATGTTCAGATTCGCGGCGAGTGAGATGTTGTTCGCGTATCTGCTGGTGCCGGCGCTGGTGGCGCTGGCCTGGTGGGCCGGTGCGCGAAAGCGGCGGGACATGGAGCGGCTGGCAGACCGACACCTGCTCGAGCGGCTGACCGCCACCGTCAGCCAACGGGGTCAGCTGGTCAAGACCATCTTGGTGGTCACTGCGGTCGGCTTGCTGGTCACGGCGCTGGCCCGTCCACAGTTCGGAAGCCGGGTCGAGACCGTCCGACGCGAAGGCCGGGACGTGCTGATCGCGCTCGATCTCTCCGCATCCATGGTGGCCGAGGACATGGCCCCGAATCGGCTCGAGAAGGCCAAGTTCGCCATCGCCAACCTGATCGACCAGCTCGACGGCGACCGAGTAGGGCTCATCGCGTTCGCCGGCGAGGCGTTCGTGCAAAGCCCGTTGACGCTCGACTACGGGGCGGCTCGGCTGTTTCTGAACGCGATGGATCCGGACATCATGTCCGTGCAGGGCACGAACCTGGGACAGGCGGTCTCGGTTGCCCTGGATGCGTTCGCCTCGACCGACCGACGCCACCGGTTGCTGGTGGTCATCACCGACGGCGAAGATCATGAGGGAGAGATAGACGACGCCATCGATCGAGCCGCCGACGAGGGCGTCGTCATCTATACCGTGGGTATCGGCTCAACGGAAGGGGTCCCGATTCCAGACCTCGACGCCGCCGGCCAGGCCCAGGGATTCAAGCGGGACGACGCCGGCGCCGTGGTCACGACCCGATTGGACGAGGCCACGCTGCAGATGATGGCCGAACGCACCGGAGGCGCCTACTACCGCGCCTCAGCCGGCGGCACCGAGCTGGCGGTCCTGGCCGAGGCATTGGACGGGGGCGAGGGCGAGGAATTCGAGAGCGAACAGGTCACGCTGTTCGACGAGCAGTATCAGCTGTTCCTCGGTCTGGCGCTGGCGCTGCTCATGGCCGAGTCGTTGGTCCCGGATCGGCGGCGTGTCCACGCGGGCTGGACAGGGAGGTTCAGGTGAGTCGCTACGGTCGGTGCATGTGCATCGCGTGGCTGGCCGGTCTCGCACTGCCCATCTGGGCATCGGCGCAACCGGGACGCGACGCCGTCGCGTCAGGTAATCGTCTGTACGAAGAAGGTCGTTTTGAAGAGGCTCACGAACAGTATCTAGAGGCGCTGCGGGAGGCGCCAGATTCTCCGATCGCCCCGTTCAACGACGGGAACGCCCTGTACCGCACCGAGGAATTCCAGCGGGCGATGGAGGCGTATCAGCGGGCGGCCGACAGCGGCGACCCGGCCGTGGAGTCGGGCGCCTGGTACAACCTCGGCAACGCGCTCTACAACCAGGAACAGCTCGAGCCGGCCCTCAACGCCTACAAGGAGGCGCTACGACGAAACCCCGCGGACGTCGATGCGAAGCACAACCTCGAGGTCGCGCTCGAACAGTTAGAGGAACAGCAACAAGAGCAGCAGGACCAGGATCAGAGTCAGGACCCCAGCGAAGACCAGCCACAAGACTCGGAGCAAGACCGAGACCAAAACGAGAACGAGAACGACGACCAGACCGACCCGCAAGAGGGCGACGGACAGGAGAACGAGTCGCCTGAAGACCAGCAACAACCCGAAGATCAGGACGAACCGGACGAGCAGCCGCAACCGGACGAGGGAGACCAACCGCAGGATCAGCCTGAGCCGGGCGGCGAGCCGCAGCCCCAGCCTGGCCAACTGAGCCGCGAAGAGGCCGAGCGGCTGCTGCAGGCCATCAACGAAGACCCCGGTGAGATTCAGCGCCAGCGGCGGTCGACGGCGCCGGTGCGACCGCCCCGGAGGCCGTGGTGACCTTCCCTCGCCGGCTCGCCACTCTCGCGCTGCTGGGCCTTCTCTGCCTCCCAGCGTCCGGTCTGGCCCAGACGGCGCGAGCCTACCTGAGTGAGAACGAGGTGGGACTCAACCAGCAGTTCGTCTTGAACCTGGAGATCGCCGGCACCCAGCAACTTGATGCGGACCCGACGCTGCCGGATCTGTCCGCGTTCGCGGCATACCTGGGCTCGGGCACCTCGACGTCGATGCAGATGGCGAACGGGCGCACGTCCGTGACCCTCACGATCCAGTACCAGTTTCAGGCCACCGCGGAGGGCACGTTTGATATCGGTCCGGTGACGGTGGCCGCGTCTGGGCAAACGCTGACCACCGAGCCATTGACGATCCGGGTGACCACCTCGGCCGCGGCCACGACGCGGTCCGGCGGAGACGGCGGCGTCGCGTCAGACGAGCTGTTCATCACCGCCACGCCGAGCAAGCGGACGGTCTATGTCAACGAGTCGGTCACGGTGGAATATCGGATCTTCACCCGGGTCAACGTTGACGGCTACAACCTCACGCGGCAGCCGGGCACCGCCGGTTTCTGGGTCGAGGAGTTGGCGACCCCGCAGGCAGGCGTCGAACAGGTCGTCCGCAACGGCGTGCAGTACGCCAGCTCGGTCATACGCCGGGTGGCGCTTTTTCCCACCAGTGCGGGCAGCAAGACGCTGGAACCACTGACCATCGAGGCCCAGGTACGCGTGCGGCGGCGTTCGCGGGGATTCTTCGATGATCCGTTCTTCGGCGGCGGGCTCAGCCGGACGCCGGTCGAGATCGCGTCCGACCCGGTCGAGATCGAGGTGCTGGCACTTCCGGCCGGACAGCCGCCCTCATTCACGGGGCTGGTGGGGCAGTTCGATGTCGCGACATCGATCGACCGGACCGATGTCGATACCAACGATGCGCTGACCTTCCGTCTCGAGGTCACGGGCACCGGCAACATCAGAACGGTGGCCGCGCCGGAGCTGGGCTTCCCCACGAACTTCGAGGTCTACCCTCCCGATGTCACGGAGCTGGTGGAACCGTCCGGCGAGGGGGTGCGGGGCCGGAAGGTGTTCGAGTATGTGGTGGTACCGCGCGCGCCGGGTGATGTCTCCATTCCGCCGGTGGAGCTGGCGTACTTCGACAGCGACACCGATGCCTACGCCGTGGCGACATCGGCGCCACTCAGCCTGCGCATCGCCGGGGATGCGGATGACGCGCCGTCGGCCCCTGGCGGCCGCCGCCGCACCAGCATCGACGCGCAGCAAGACATCCGATTCATCCGGATCGCGGTACCGGCCTTTCGCCCGATCGGTGCCTCGGTGCTCCGCAGCCCTGCCTTCTGGGCGGTGCTCATGACGCCCTGGCTGGCGGTCGCCGGCGCCGTGGCGACGCGACGCCACCAGGACCGGCTACGCGGAGACGTCGCCTACGCCAGACGCAGACGCGCGTCTCGCGTGGCCAAGCAGCGTCTCGCCAAAGCCGAGTCGCTCCGCTCGCCTGAGCAGCACCGCGCCTTCCACGCGGAAGTGGGACGAGCGTTGCACGGATTTGTGGGAGACAAGCTGAACCTCGCCGAGGCCGGGCTGGTGCGGGACGAGATCCGGTCGCACTTGACAGCACGCGGGGTCTCCGAGGAGGTCATCGCCCCCTATCTGACCTGTCTCGAAGACTGTGACCGTCAACGATTCGCGCCGATCGAACCCGATCCGACCGCGATGCAGGACATGCTCACCCGGGCCGGGCAGGCGATGACCGACCTCGACCAGGCGCTGTCATGACTCCAAGACTACTCCTCACCCTGATGACCGCCCTCTGGCTAGGGCTGCTGACCAGCGGGGTCTGCGCCGGCCAAGACGCCTTCTTCGACGAGGGCAACCAGCGGTATCAGGACGGCGATTTTGACGGCGCACTCGCAAGCTACGCCAGGATTCTCGAGGAGGGACTCGAGAGCGGGGACCTGTACTACAACCTCGGAAACGCCTACTTCAAGCGCGGAGAGATCGGCCCGGCGATTCTGTACTACGAGCGCGCGCGACGCCTGATGCCGGCTGCCGACGACCTGCTGGCGAATCTGGCCCTGGCGCGGCAGCAGACGGCCGACGAGATTACTCCGCTGCCCGAGTTCTGGCTATTTCGCGCGGTCCGGTGGTGGGTCGACCTGCTGCCGCTGCCGGCGCTGGCTTGGTTGGTGGCCGTGGCCTATCTCACTGCGGCCGCCGCCGTCATTCTGTTGGTCCTCAAACCGGGAACACCCATCGCGATCTGGGCCCGGCGCACGGCCATGGTCGCGACCACCGTCACCCTCGTCTTCGGGGTCAACCTCGCGGTCAGAGAACTGGGGATTGGTGCGGCGCAAGAAGCGGTCGTGATGGCCACGGAGGCCGACGTCCAGAGCGCGCCATCGGGTGATAGCGCGCTCCGGATCTTCGCGGTACACGAAGGCGCCAAGGTGCGGATGGGCCGCCGGTCCGACGACTGGGTGGAAATCGTGCTCGAAGACGGCACCGTCGGCTGGGTCGCCGCCGAGCAGCTGGAGCCGATTTGATACCGGCTCTCGGGGCTCTGGTCCTGTGTACGTGCAGCCGCACGCTGACGTTTTTCGTCTGGCGCCGTCCGCGGTATCCTGCCTGGTGAAATGGCCTACAACGAACACCTCGCCGAGCGTATCCGGCGGCTCCTTGAGGGCCGCCGCGATGTGTCGGAGAAGAAGATGTTCGGCGGCCTCGCGTTCATGGTGCGCGGGAACATGTGCTTCGGCGTCAATGGCGACGAACTCATGGCGCGGGTTGGGCCCGGCGCCTATGAGACGGCGCTGAAGCGCAAGCACGCCCGGGAAATGGATTTCACCGGGCGTGCTCTCAAGGGCTACGTGTACGTCTCGGCCGACGGCGTGAAGTCAAACGTGGCGCTGAAATCGTGGCTCGACCGGAGCGTCGCCTTCGCCGAACGTCTCCCGGCGAAGTAGCGGCGCCGGCGCCTCTACCGACCTAGTTCGCATCGCGCCAGGCAGCGGCCTCGCCTTCGATCTGGGCGTACTCCTGGATGGGGAGGATGGCGCGGGCGGTGAACCGCAGAAACGGCGTCCATGGAGCCACGGTCTTCGCCAAATCGGCCGCGCTGCCCGCTTCGATGAGCGCCACGCCGCCAGTCCCGTCCGCGAAGCCGTGGAAGGTCTGAAACTGACCAGGACCGGGCTGCCATTTGGAAAACAGCTCCAATGACCGCTTACTGCCGGTTTCAGACGTATCGATGAGTTCCCACGTAACATGAAATAGCATGATTGACCTTTCGTTTGAGGTGCAAGACGTGGCGCGGCACGGTCACCAGAGAAAAGTCGCACTGTAAACGTGACTGAGGGGAGCAGTCAAGAGAGGCCCTGGGTGGTCGGTATCACCGGCGGATCGGGGCCCGGCAAGACGACCCTCGCGAAGGGGCGCTGGATCGAGACCGGGTATGATTGCGTGGCTCAGGGTTGTGCCTGGGCCCGAACAGACCCAGAGGGAACCGATGGACGAAATCGTGAACCTGGTTGCGCAACAGGTCGGCTTGCCGGCTGACAAGGCTCAGATGGCGGTGAACGTGATTCTGAACCACCTGAAGTCGAAGGCACCGGCGCTGTCCGGCCCGCTCGACACGCTCCTGGCTGGAGGCGACGGACGCGGCGCGGGAGGCCTCGGGGATCTGGCC
Source organism: uncultured Acidobacteriota bacterium (assembly GCA_937888665.1). GTDB lineage: Bacteria > Acidobacteriota > Vicinamibacteria > Vicinamibacterales > UBA8438 > UBA8438. The sequence continues at coordinate 992 of CALBET010001208.1, read as the reverse complement.
GGCGGCCTCGGTGGCCTCGGCGACATGTTCAAGAAATAGCGACATCGTACGGGATGGCCAGGCGGTATTCAGGGTGCGTGCCGAGGTAGGCCGCGATCCGGTCCCGTCTGGTCGTCGCGTCCGCGAGGAACGAGACCGCGGCCGTCAGCCGATCATCCGGCTGCGCGCAACTCAGGCGGAGAAAGCCCCCCCCCGCCTCGCCGAAACACTCGCCCCCCAGGCACGCGACCCCGAGCGTGTCGTCCGCCCCTTCCAGCAGATACATCGCGAGCCCGTGCGACGTGATCGCGTTGCGGTTACAAATGGCCGCAACAGACGGGAAGACATAAAACGTCCCCCCAGGCGTCAGACAGCTGACGCCGTCGACCGTGTTCAGCCCGGCCACCAACAACATGACCTTACGGTGGAACTCCTGCATCCGCCCGTCGCGGTACTCGCGACCGTGCTGGAGAGCGGCGGCTCCGGCCAGCTGTGTAAACGACGGCACGCACGATAGGGCCGTATTAGTCAGCAGGTCGAACACCTTCACCGTTTGCGGACTCGAGACCGCGTATCCCAGACGCCACCCGCTCATACTGAACGATTTGCTGAAGGTGTAGGCGGCGACGGCCTGGTCGAGCATCCCCGGCTGCGCCAGCAGCGACTGGTGCCGTCCCCCCCACACCATGCAGTCGTACGGCTCGTCGCTGAACACCGCGACGTCGCGGCCCCGAATCAGATCGGCCAGCCCTCGCAGATCGTCCTCGGTGGTCACCCCACCAGTCGGATTGTGCGGGCTGTTGAGGAAGATCCCCTTCGGGCTCGGGTCCTCGTCGAGGAAGCGACGGACGTCATCGAGATCTGGTCGGAAGGCCCGCGCCGCCCGCAGGCTTGACAGCACCATTCGCGCTCCGCGTCGGGCGATGTTCGCCGGGTACGTGGGGAAATAGGGGCTGAACACCAGCACCCCGTCCTCGGGCTCCAGCATGGGTCTCTCCGTTTGTGTTGCTTGG
>CALBET010001207.1 GCA_937888665.1 uncultured Acidobacteriota bacterium | reverse complement strand
CAGCGGACCAAGCCGCACGCAAACATCGGCACCATTGGTCACGTGGACCACGGCAAGACCACGCTGACGGCAGCGATCACAAAGACGCTGGCTCTGCAGGGTGGCGCGACGTTCAAAGCGTTCGACCAGATCGACAACGCGCCGGAAGAGCGGGCGCGTGGTATCACCATCGCCATCTCCCACGTTGAGTACGAGACGGCCGCCCGTCACTACGCACACGTGGACTGCCCCGGTCACGCGGACTACATCAAGAACATGATCACCGGTGCCGCCCAGATGGATGGTGCCATCCTCGTGGTCGCCGCCCCGGACGGTCCCATGCCCCAGACCCGCGAGCACCTCTTGCTCGCCCGTCAGGTGGATGTCCCTTACATCGTTGTCTTCCTGAACAAGGTTGACCAGATGGAAGACGAAGAACTGCTGGAGCTGGTTGAGATGGAGCTGCGAGAGCTGCTCTCCGACAACGGCTTCGACGGCGACAACGTGCCGATCATTCGAGGCTCCGCACTCGCAGCCCTCGAAAGCGACTCGACCGACATCACCGCCCCCGAGTACGCACCCATCCTCGAGTTGATGGCCGCGGTCGACTCCTACATCCCGCAGCCGGAGCGCCCGAAGGACCAGCCGTTCCTGATGGCCATCGAAGATGTCTTCGGCATCAAGGGCCGCGGTACCGTGGTCACCGGCCGCATCGAGCGCGGCATCGTCAACGTCGGTGAGTCCATCGAAATCATCGGCCTCAAGGACACCAACACGACCACCGTCACCGGTGTCGAGATGTTCAACAAAACCCTCGACCAGGGCGAGGCTGGCGACAACGTCGGCTGCCTCCTCCGTGGCGTCGAGCGTGACGACATCGAGCGCGGCCAGGTACTGGCAGCCCCCGGCTCCATTACCCCTCACCGCAAGTTCAAGGGCCAGGTCTACATCCTCTCGAAGGAAGAAGGCGGCCGTCACACGCCGTTCTTCAACGGCTACCGCCCTCAGTTCTACGTCCGCACCACGGACGTCACCGGTATGGCCACGCTGCCTGAAGGCACCGAGATGGTCATGCCCGGCGACGACGTTGAACTCAACATCGAACTGGTCTCGCCAATCGCCATCGAGGACGGCCTTCGCTTCGCAATTCGCGAAGGTGGCCGCACCGTCGGCGCAGGCGTCGTCACCGAAATTGTCGAGTAGGTACGGACCATGGCGAAAAAGGGCGATCGCGACCACATCAAGCTGGCAAGCAAAGACTGCCCCGGCACGGTGTATCACACCAAGAAAAACAAGCGGAACGACCCGGACCGCATTGAACTGAAGAAGTACTGCCCGCAGACCCGCTCAGTGCAGGTCTTCCGGGAAGCGCGCTAAGCGCCAACGGATCGACCGCGCGGGCGGTACCCGCGGATGGAGTTGCGACGATGGGCCGAGAGGCTCGCCGGGCTCAGGCCCGCGCGGAACGGCGAGCAAAGCGCGGCCAGGGCTCAACCGCCCGGACTCGCAACCCGGCCGCAACAGCGGCCCAGCCGTCGCATGTCGATCAGGCTCGGTCTCGGGGCTCGTTCCTGAAACCAGCCTGGATCACGGACATCATCAGCGAGCTACGGAAGGTCACCTGGCCATCGCGCCAGGAAGTCGGTTATCTGACCACCGTGGTGATTATCGTCTCGCTGATCGTCGGGGCAATCCTCGGCACAGCGGACCTCGGGTTCGGCTGGTTCGTCGAGCAAACGATCCTTCGGTAGGAGCAGCGCGTGGTAAAGCAAGCGAACCCAACCCAGGGTGAAACCCCCGAAGACAGCGTGATCGATCTCGGTCTCGACGCCACGGATGGTCGTGCCTGGTACATCGTGCAGACCTACTCCGGCTACGAGAACAAGGTGAAGCTGGACCTCGAACAGCGGATCCGCTCCATGGACATGTCTGACCGAATCTTCAACGTCATCGTCCCAACCGAGGACGAAATCGAGATTCGCGACGGCCAACGGAAGACCGTTTCCAAGAAACTCTTCCCTGGCTACGTATTCGTGCAAATGGTGATGGATGACGACACCTGGTACGTGGTTCGCAACACCCCGGGCGTGACCGGCTTTGCCGGCACAACCATGGACGAGCGCGCCAAGCCAACGCCGTTGCCAAACACCGAGGTGGAGCAGATCCTCCGCCAGATGCAGTCGGCCCAACCCAAGATCAACATCGGCTTCGCCGAAGGCGAAACCGTGCTGGTCACGGATGGTCCGTTCAGCGACATGATTGGAACCGTGGACACAATCGACCTCGACCGTGGTCGTGTTCGCGTGATGGTATCGATGTTCGGCCGGGACACCCCGGTCGAACTGGACTTCCTACAGGTCGAGAAGCAGTAGCGACGGCGATTCCGAAGCGCTGAAACCGCGACTGATACGCGGGCGAGTAATTGGTGGGGTGAGATGGCGAAGAAAGTCCGAACAGTCCTGACTCTGCAGATCCAGGCAGGATCTGCAAACCCGGCGCCGCCCGTGGGTACTGCCCTCGGGCCGCACGGGCTCAACATCATGGATTTCTGCAAGGCCTACAACGAGCAGACCCGTGACCAGAGTGGCCAGGTGATCCCCGCAAAGATCACCATTTACGAAGACCGGTCATTCAGCTTCGTGCTGAAGACGCCCCCGGCGTCAGACCTGCTGCGCCGAGCAGCCGGCGTCTCCAAGGGCTCGGCCAGCCAACTTCAGATCAACGTCGGCTCGGTGTCCAAGGCTCAGGTTCGCGAAATCGCGCAGGTAAAGATGCCTGACCTGAACACCTCGGACATGGACCAGGCAGTGAAAATCGTCGAGGGCACCGCGCGCTCGATGGGGATTGAGGTCAAGTAGTCATGCCCAAGCTAGGAAAACGAACCATCGCCGCGCGTGAGCGCGTGGACGAGAACGAACTCTACGAGCCAACCAACGCTGTTGCGCTCGTCAAAGAGAACGCAACTGCCAAGTTCGACGAAACCGTTGAACTCCACCTCAAGACCGGCCTCGATGGCCGCCACGCCGACCAGCAGATCCGCGGCTCCGTTGTGCTACCGCACGGCATCGGCCGCGAACTCCGCGTGCTCGTCTTCGCCGAAGGCGAAGCAGCCACGCTCGCGATGGAAGCTGGCGCCGACGAAGTCGGTGGCGACGACCTGATTCAGCGGGTCGCCGGTGGTTACCTGGACTTCGATGTCGCACTCGCCCAGCGAGAGCTGATGGGCAAGGTCGGTAGCCTCGGTCGTGTGCTCGGGCCCCGTGGCCTGATGCCAAACCCTCGCACCAACACCGTGCTCCTCACCGCAGACTTGGCGCGTGGTGTGAAAGAGGCAAAGGCGGGGCGCGTCGACTTCCGTCTGGACCGCACCAACCTCCTGCACTGCATCATCGGCAAGGCCTCGTTCGAGCCAGACAAGCTCGTCGACAACCTGCGAGCAATGATCGGTGAGATCGTTCGTTCGCGCCCCACCGGCACCAAAGGCCAGATGATCCGCAGCGCCACGCTCACCTCCACCATGGGGCCGGGCGTCGGCCTGGACGTCGGTCAGATGCTCGCGTTGGCTGCGGAGTCCGCATAGCAACCAACGCAGAGCGTCATTGAAACCCACAGGGTGCTCGCCTAGACCGGAAGGCCCGCACCCCGCACACTAAGTGACCTCGGCGTTCGCGCCGGGAACCGCCAGAGATCACGGGTCCCGCAAGGGATAACGACCAAGAGTCACCCGTACAGGTGGGGCACGAAGTGCAGCATGAGCGCCCACGGGTACTCGTCACGCACGCCCTCACCGCTTGGCGGAGAGGGCGTTTTTTTGTGCGTCAAACATGCACAAGCGAGGAGAGCTGATGCCGACCCCGAAGAAGATCGAGCAGGTCACCGAACTCAAAGATCGCATCTCCCGTGCGGAGATCGCCATCGCCGCGAGTTACCAGGGCATCAGCGTCGCCCAGCAGGTCGCCCTGCGAAGCGCGCTACGCGAAGTCAATGCGGAGATGCGTGTCGTCAAGAACACGCTCCTCAAGATCGCAGCAACCGATGCTGGCCTCCCGCAGTTCGCCGAACTGGCGGACG
>CALBET010001206.1 GCA_937888665.1 uncultured Acidobacteriota bacterium | reverse complement strand
TCGGCGCCGACAGTTGGGAGGACCGGGGGCTGTCGGAGCGCTGCCTCCTCGGTTTCAATTCTGGCCCGCCGGTGGTGCCGGCGGGGTACAATCAGAACCTGCAAATCTTCCAGACGCCCGACCATGTCGTCATCCTGCACGAGATGGTGCATGACGCCCGGATCGTGCCCCTCGACGGCCGCCCCCACCTGCCGGAGGGCGTCCGGCAGTGGATGGGCGATTCCCGTGGCTACTGGGACGGCGACACGCTGGTGGTCGAGTCCCGGAACTACACCGACAAGACGGCGAGCTTCAGCCCGTCAGTCACCATGGCCGCAGGTGATGGCACGACGCTGAACCTGACCGAACGTTTCACGCGGGTCGCCGACGATACGTTGCTCTACGAGTTCACCGTGGACGACGCGACGACGTTCATGGCACCCATCACCGCACAGATTCCGATGAAGCGCGGCGAGGCGATGTTCGAGTATGCCTGCCACGAAGGCAACTACGGCCTGCCCAATATTCTGGCCGGCGCACGCCAGGCGGAGAACGCGGGGCACTAGCGTCGTCCGGCCGGCCCGCCTGGGTGGCACGTAGCTCGGCAGGCTACGCGCTTTCCGCAGGTGAAGCACAAGCCGGACCTCCGCTACAATCTGCGCTCCATGACGGCTGCACACGACACCGCTCCCGTCGACTCCCTGGCCCCACTCTTGGAGCCCGCCTCCATCGCCATCATCGGCGCGTCGGACGACCCCGCTCGTATCGGTGGCCGCCCGCTGCTATACAGCCGGGAGGCCGGATTCGCTGGCCCCATCTACCCGGTCAACCCGAACCGCGACACGGTTCAGGGCCTGCCCGCCTATGCGAGCATCATCGATGTGGGGAAGCCGGTCGACACCGCGGTCATCGCGGTGCCGGGATCGGCGGTCGTGGAGACGGCGGAAGCGTGCGCCGCCGCGGGCGTCAAGGCCGCGGTCATTTTCACCGCCGGCTTCGCTGAAGTCGGTGGTGCCGGCAACCGGAAACAGGAGGCGCTGACCGCCATCGCGCGTGCCTCCGGGATGCGGATCGTCGGACCGAACTGCCTCGGAGTCTACAACGCAGCGCATGGCTTCTTCGGCACGTTTACATCGACCATCGAAGCGGCTCGCCCAACCAGCGGGCGCGTCGGTTTGGTGAGCCAGAGCGGCGCCTACGGCAGTCACCTCTCACTGATCGCCACACTTCGCGGCATCGGGATTCGATTCTGGGTCACCACCGGCAACGAATGCGATGTCGATGTGGCGGAGACCATCGGCTGGTTCGCACGGCACCCCGACGTCTCGGTCATCGTCGCGTACGCCGAAGGAGTGCGGGACCGAGATCGGCTGTTCGACGCCCTCACGCTGGCGCATGCACAGCGGAAACCAGTCATCTTCCAAAAGGTCGGACGCACGAAAATCGGAGCCGATGCCGTGCGCTCGCACACCGCGTCGCTCGCCGGCACCGACGCCGTCTATGACGGCGTCTTCCGACAATTCGGTGTGTACCGCGCCCATGACACCGAAGAGATGCTGGACGTGGCCTATGCGGCGTCATTCGGGACCCTTCCAGCCAGCC
>CALBET010001205.1 GCA_937888665.1 uncultured Acidobacteriota bacterium | reverse complement strand
CCTTCAGGCCTGCGAGGCAAGGCTGAAGCCTTGCCCCACTGATGTCGACACACATTAGCGAAACACGTCTTTCTCGAACGTCTTGACGATCTGACAAAGTAGTAATAGCAGCCCGTGGTGAAAGTCGCCCGTCGAATGCAGTGTGACTTTCACCACGGGCTGCTAGGGGTGTGGCCTTGACGTCCGCCCCCCGGTGCGGTCATTCTCGGCACGAACGCCGCGCCGCGCGCCGCGCGGACCGTTGACACAGGAGATTGCAGATGACGAAAATGGTTCTCGCGGCGTTCGTCACGTCGGCCGTGGTCCTCACACTCGTACCCCAGTCGGCGGTCGCCCAGTCGGGCGAGCGCACGATGCCGATGCGGACGCCGGATGGCCAGCCGGACGTGTCCGGCACGTTCACGTTCCGCACCCTGACACCGCTCCAGCGGCCCACGCAGTTCGAGGGACGAGAGCATCTGACGGGCGAGGAGGCCGCGGCGTTCGAGGCGTCGGAGCGGACGCGCCAGAACCGTGACCTCTTCGATCCAGAGACCGGCCAGCCGAGTGCGGGGTATCAAGCGCGCGAGGAAGGCGGCGTGCTGTCGTACAACGAGTTCTGGTACGAACGGGGGATCGAGCTGACCTCGGACAAACGGACGTCGCTGATCGTCGACCCGCCTGATGGACGGTTCCCGCCGCAGACAGCGGCAGCGCGTATGGCGGCCGCGGCGCAGCGCGCCGATGAGGAGGAGCACCGGTACGATTCCTATGAGAACCGGGATTTCGGCGACCGCTGCATCATGCAGTCAAGATCAGGCCCTCCAATGCGCGCCGGCGCGTACAACAACAACGTGATGGTCTTCCAGACGCCCGGGTACGTGGCGATTCTCAACGAGATGGTGCGACAGGCCCGAGTCATCCCGATCGTGGACACCGCGAAGCCCGCATTCCCACAGCTGGCGGGGGTGTCACGCGGGCACTGGGAGGGGGAGACGCTGGTCATCGTGACGACCCAGTTCCGTGGCGCGGAAAACGGGGGGACCGGCCCGAACATGCACTTGGTCGAACGTCTGACCAGGCTCGATCCAGACACTGTCGCCTATGAGTACACCGTCACCGACCCGACGGTGTACACCGCGCCGTATACGGTCATGATGCCGTTCCGGCGCACCGACGGTCCGCTCTTCGAGTACGCGTGCCATGAAGGCAACATCGGGCTGCACGGGATCCTGGCCGGCGCGCGGAATCTCGAGCGTCTGGGGCGCGAACTGCGTCGGTAGTGACGTCGTCGGGAGCGTCTTCACCCACGCAGTCGCACGGGCCAGGAGACGGAGACCCACGTCGCTTGTCATATCCTCAATCAGATGCCGCAGCTGGGTCGGCCGACCTCGTACGCTGTCGGAAGGTGACGGGGTGCGGGGGCCGGGGCGTTCCAGGTCGGTTTTCGAACCGCGCCACAACGCCGCCAATGGTCCTATGGTCTTTTTCGTAACACTACCAGCACGTTGTAGCCGAGGAACTCTCCGGGGTTCACCGAGTGTTC
>CALBET010001204.1 GCA_937888665.1 uncultured Acidobacteriota bacterium | reverse complement strand
GGGTGGGAGTCGATCCTTTGATGCCGGGTTCTCGGGGTTTTTGCGACAGGGTCAACCTTGCGAACTACGGCTGCGGTGTTGGGCCCCAACTTCGTCGCGCGCCACGTGAAGTTCACGAGCGTGGCCGATGGCCAAGACTCGGTTAGCTTCGCCGCAATAGAAGCACCTGGCGGGCCCCCATTCCACCCATGCACAAATACAATATTCATCGACACTCCTTCGCGTACACGCTCGTGCGACCCTGGATTTTTTGAGTGGTGCTGCTAACTCTCGCCCGCAACCGCCTCAAAGCCGTACTCCGTCAAATCGAGCCCTCGCCAAAACGCGTAGGCCTGCAGGTCGCTCTGAATAACTCGAGCCGCCATCACGACCACCGCTGCATCATCACCCCAGCCAATCAGCGGGATGAAATCCGGTATGAGGTCAAACGGTGAGATGACATATGCCAGTGTGGCAACGAGCACTGCAACAGTGGTCCACGGCACCGAATATTTGCCGGTAATCGCATCTCTCAGCATCTCATACAGCAGGCCGACCTGCTTGAAAAAATGCTCGGGGCCAACGCCAACATGCGACTTCATCCATTCGCTCGCCTGATCGAGCACCGAGTTGGCTCGTTCAGCGTCCACTTCTGCTGCGCCGGCCTTGACCAGCCATTCTACACAGACGCCGCAGTCACTGTTCGTGCCAAGCGCTTCAGCGCAGTCACCGCATACTGCCGCAATCTTGTCGTTGTTCATGTGTTCTCCTTTTTAGATTTTCGGATGCCGTGTTGTTGTGAGGGTGATACAAGACTTCGATCAGCGCTGGCTCGTCTCGGTGGTATCCGTCGCGTCAGCGAGGTCGACGACCGAAATGGAACCCGTATTGTCGCGGGCACGCTGCGGCTCCGTACCCATAGCTCGTTTCTCATCGGCCTGAAATAGTACAGTCCTCGTCGGCGTGAGCGTCATTGCTGTCGACGTCCGTCGTCGTCCGCGCAGGCGACAGGATCTGGATCAACTTCAGAACCGCCATAGCGACGAAACCGATACCGAACCCCACCGGGTAGAAGCTGTCCGAATCGAATTCGTAGACCCGCGACCAGGAGTCGCCATCGGAAAATAGAGCGACCAAGTATGTCAATGGCCACAACAATCCATGAAGACACCCTGACCAGAAGCCTGCTGGGCTCTGCGCGGTGAACTCGGGCCCCGGCCGCCAAGAAGGAACAAAGATGAGCAGGACGAGGAGAGGGCCAATGAGCGGCACAAACAAAATCTTCAAACCCCATTCCGCGATCGCGCTGGCCGCCCCCACGTCGTCAGGCTCGTCTGCCACCGCGCCGCCGTCGGCATCTGTAGGGTTCGTGTCGCCGCTCAACTCTGCCATAGGGCCTCCCTGTCGCTGACGCCAACCATCTCAACCCGGTCATCATCCGCGCCAACTCCGACAGTCTGTGTCGCGCGCACCCAAAGGCGTGTCGATGGCGCTGACTCAATCAATGAGCGGGCAGAAAATCATCGCGCAACAAGACAGCTGCTCCGATCAGTTGCCGCTCTCCGCCCTCCCACAAAACCGGACAATCACACCGTGCCAATGAAGGCTTCTCTCGCCACACGACCAATCGCGTAGGTTGCGGTCGAGTCGAATGTCCCGCCAATAACGCCGCCGAGA
>CALBET010001203.1 GCA_937888665.1 uncultured Acidobacteriota bacterium | reverse complement strand
CGAGCGCGGCATCACCCCGCTCATGATCGCCCAGGGGGGCGGGCACATTCTATTGCCTGGCCTCGGCGGCGGGAGCACCGCGGACTTGCTCATGGCCCTGGGCGCCAGCCAGACGGCGGCGTCGGAATCCACCGAGATCTACAGCCAAGGAAAGATTCGGTAACCGTGAGCCCTCGACCCAGAGTGACACCGACGCCGTCGTGGCTGCCCGCGATGGGCTGTCTCGCGGTCACGCTGGTCATGCTGGTGGTGGCGACCACCCCGCGCGTCGCCTCGGCACAATCGGGAGCACCGGACCCGGCCACCTATCGAGCCGTGCTCAATCGCTACTGCGTGGCCTGTCACAACGAACGTCTGCAGCGGGGCTCGCTGGCTCTGGACGGCGTGGGGACCGACGAGGTCGGGGCCCATGCGGAACTGTGGGAAAAGGTCCTGCAGAAGCTGCAGACCCAGTCGATGCCGCCCCCTGGGCGCCCACGCCCTGATGAGGCGGCGTACGGCCACTTCGCGTCCTGGCTGGAGACCGAACTCGACCGGGCGGCACGCGCCACGCCGAACCCCGGACGTCCCACCATTCATCGGCTCAATCGACTCGAGTACACGAACGCCGTTCGTGACCTGTTGGGGCTCGAGATCGACGGCGAGGCCCTGTTACCGGGTGACGACCTCGCCTACGGGTTCGACAACAACGCCGACATGTTGACGGTGGCGCCCGGGTTGTTGGAGCGCTACATCTCGGCCGCGCGCGCCATCAGCCGTCTGGCCGTTGAAGATCCGTCCCTTGAACCGGACATTGCGCGATACGCCATCTCCGCGCTTGACGTGCAAGACGACCGCATGAGCGAGGACCTGCCGTTCGGGTCGAGGGGAGGGACCGCCGTTCGCCATCACTTTCCCCTCGACGCCGAGTACGTCGTCAGCCTGCGCCTGACCGGGAACGTCCGGGAGCCGCAGGAGATCGACGTCCGTCTCGACGGTGTCCGGGTGGCGCTGTTGCCCGTGGGGCGGTGGCCCGCCGAGCGCGAGCGCGAGGCCGCGCCGATGGGGGCGGACGGGGCGCTGACGGTCAGGTTCCCGGCGACGGCCGGCGCGCACACCGTGGGGGTGTCGTTCGTGAAGCGATCGTCGGTGGTTGAAGGCGTGGCTCCGAGCCGGTTGCCGGTGTGGACCTTCGGCACGGGCCGCGGATTTGTCGGGCGGATGGCGCTCGACAGCGTGGAGATCGGCGGGCCGTATGCGCCGGACACCGTCGGCGGTGAGGCGGGGGACCGAGCGGCCCCCGACGGGCGGCCGTACGTCTTCACCTGCCGACCGACGAGTGCGGTTGACGAAGGTCGCTGCGCCGACGAGATTCTCGGGTCGCTGGCACGACGCGCGTATCGCCGCCCCGTCGCCGACGGCGATGTGCAGGTGTTGCGGACGTTCTTTGACGCGGGGCGACGCACCGGAAGTTTCGAGGCGGGCATCGAGCGCGCACTCGAGATGATGCTGGTCGACCCGGAATTCCTGTTCCGGCTCGAACGCGACCCGGCGGGCGTGGCGCCGGCGACGGCCTACGGTCTCAGCGACGTCGAGCTGGCGTCACGCCTGTCGTTCTTCCTCTGGAGCAGTATCCCCGATGACGAACTGCTGGCGGTGGCCGAACGGGGGCGTCTCGGCCAGCCGGCCGTGCTTGAGGCGCAGGTGCGGCGGCTGCTCGCCGACGAGCGGTCGCAGGTGCTGGTGTCGAGCTTCGCGGGCCAGTGGCTGCATCTGCGGCGGATGCGCACCGTCACGCCGGAGGTCAACGCGTTTCCCGGGTTCGACGACAGCCTGCGCGACGCGCTGGTGCGCGAGACCGAGCTGTTTGTCGAGAGCCAGGTCCGTGAAGATCGGAGCGTGGTCGATCTGCTCACCGCGGACTACACGTTCGTCAACGAGCGGCTGGCCCGGCACTACGGGATCGAGGGGATCTACGGGAGCCGGTTCCGGCGGGTCACCTGGAACGACGAGAAGCGGCGTGGTCTGCTGGGGCACGGGAGCATTCTGACTGTCACCTCGCTGGCCACCCGCACCTCGCCGGTCGTGAGAGGCAAATGGGTGCTCGAGAACATTCTCGGCACCCCGCCCCCTCCGCCGCCGCCCGACGTGCCCGCACTGCCCGACCGGGTCGACACGGGGGTGGTCCAGTCGATGCGGACACGGATGGAGACGCATCGTGCCAACCCGGTCTGCGCGAGCTGCCACTCCCGCATGGACCCGCTGGGGTTCGCGCTGGAGCATTTCGACGCGGTGGGGCAGTGGCGTGAGACCGAGGCCGATACCCCGATCGATGACTCGGGGGTGTTGCCCGACGGGACCGCGTTCGACGGGCTCCCGGCGTTGCGGGAGGTGCTCTTCGAACGCCGCGCCGAATTCGTGGCAACGGTCACCGAGAAGCTGCTGACCTATGCGTTGGGCCGTGGGGTCGAGTATTACGACCGGCCGGCCATCCGTGCGATCGTGCGCCAGGCGGAGCGCGACGACTACCGCTGGTCGTCGCTTATTCTCGCCCTGGTTCGCAGCCAGCCGTTCCAGATGAGGAGATCGGACTCATGATCATCACCAAGAAGGCGCTGCCCCGGCGCACCATCCTGCGCGGCCTCGGCACCGCGGTCGCGTTGCCGCTGCTGGACGGCATGGTGCCCGCGCTGACCGCGCTGTCCCGGACGGAGGCGCGACCGAAACCCCGGCTCGGGGTGGTGTATGTGCCCCATGGGGCTGTCATGAACAACTGGACCCCGACGGTGGAGGGGGCGGGGTTCGAGTTCACCCCGATTCTGCAGCCGTTGTCCGGCTTCCGGGACCGTCTGACCGTGTTGTCCGGTCTGGATCACAAACCGGGCGCCCAGATGCCCGGCGACCCGGCCGGGGGGCACGGACGGATCACGGGCGCGTTCCTCACCGGGGTGCACGCGAAGCCGACCGAAGGCGCCGACTTCGAGGCGGGCCGGTCGATGGATCAGATCGCGGCGGCGACGCTCGGCCAGCAAACCCAGCTTGGCTCGCTCGAAGTCGGCATCGGGTTGCCCGAGTTCGGCGGCGCCTGCGATGCCGGATTCAGTTGCGCGTATATCAGCACCCTGAGCTGGAGCACGCCCACCACGCCGCTCCCGATGGAGAGCAGTCCCCGCGCCGTCTTCGAACGGTTGTTCGGCGACGGGACCAGCACGGCCCCGGCGGTGCGACAGGAGCGGATGGCAAAGGACCGGAGCATCCTCGACGCGGTGACGGCGAAGCTGTCGCGGCTGCAGGACGGGCTCGGCGCGGCGGACAGGGCCAAACTGACGGACTATCTGACGGCGGTCCGTGATATCGAACGCCGTATCGAGCGGGCCGAAGCGGAGGTGGACCGCGAGTTGCCGTTGGTCGACCGGCCCGCCGCCGGCACCCCGACGTCGTTCGAGGAGCACGTCAAGGTGTTGTTCGACCTGCAGGTGCTGGCCTACCAGACCGATCTCACGCGGGTCATCTCGTTCCTGATGACACCGGAGCTCACCGCCCAGACCTACCCGCAGATCGGGGTGCCGGACCCGCACCACGCGCTGTCGCACCACGAGAACAACCCCGAAAGTCTCGCGAAGCTGATCAAGCTTGGCGGGTATCACACCGGATTGTTTGCCTACTATCTCGACAAGCTGCGCGCCACACCGGACGGCGAGGGCTCGCTCCTCGACCAGGTGATGGTGCTGTATGGCAGCGGGATGAGCAACAGCAACCTCCACAACATTCAGGACCTGCCGATTCTGCTGGCCGGGGGGGGAGCAGGGCAGCTCCGTCCCGGGCGCCATATCCGGTATGCGGATGGGACGCCGCTGACCAACCTCTACCTGTCGCTGCTGGACAAGCTGGATGTGCCGATCGAGCGCTTCGGCGACAGCACCGGCCGGTTGCCGCAACTGAGCGACATTTAGACACGGTATTCATTGTTGACTGGCTTCTCCGCTGAGACATAATCGCTTCAATCTGAAGGGGGAAACCATGGCCACACGATTCTGGCTCTTCGTGACTCTGTCGGCGCTGATGACGGGGCCGGCGTCGGCGCAAAGCGTACAAAGCGTCTTACAGACCACCGCGCTCGCGATGGGCATGGAGAACCTGACGTCGATTCAGTACACCGGCACGGGCTGGCAGGGCCGGGTCGGACAAAACGTCTCACCTGATCGCGACTGGCCGCGGGTGGAGCTGACGAGCTACACGAGGATGATCGATTTCGACACGATGTCCTCGCACGAGGAGTACGTCCGGGAGCAGGGTGACCAGGTCACCAATCTCGTCAGCGGCGACTACGCCTGGAGCCTGAACGCGCAGGGAGAAGCGATTCCGCAGCCCGCCGCCGCCGAGCTGCGGCGGCTCGAGATTCTCCTGACACCGTGGGGGTTCATCAAGGGTGCGATGGCGCCGGGGGCCAACCCGACCATGGTCACGCGCCAGGAGTACGGCGGGAGGTCGACCGTGATCTCGTTCGTCGCGTTTGGGAAGTACCGAATCAACGGCACGATCAACCCCGACGGCCGGCTCGAGCGCGTGCAGACGTGGGTGCCAAATCCGGTCGTCGGTGACATGTATTACGAAAATGTCTACACCCAGTACCGCGAGGTGGGCGGGGTGCAGATTCCCCGGTTTCATCAGCATCAGGATTATGACGACGGCGCGAACCTGCCGAACGTCAGCGGCGGCGACCACGCGTTTGGTCTGGAAACCGTCTCGGATCTTCAGGCCAACGTGGCCAACGCGGCACTGACGGTGCCGAACGACGTGCAGCGCGCGCGCATCCAGCCGGTCCGCGTGGACTCACAGCAGTTGAGTGACGGCGTGTGGTTAGTCGGGGGAGGGTCCCATCACAGCGTGGCGGTCGAATTCGACGACCATGTGGCGGTCATCGAGGCGCCGTTGAACGAAGCCCGGTCGCTGGCGGTCATCGACGAAGTATACCGGCTGATACCGAGCAAGCCGATCCGCTTCATCGTGACGACCCATCATCATTGGGATCATCTGGGTGGACTTCGTGCCTATGTCCACGAGGGCGCGACCGTGATCACCCACGAGAGCAATAAGCCCTACTATCAGGAGATCCTCCGGGCCGGCCCCTGGATGTTGGAGCCCGACCGGTTTTCGCTCTCTCCCCCAGAGGAGTGGTCGGAGGGTTACATCTTCGAAACCGTGAATGAGAAATACGTCCTCGCCGACCGCACGAGGACGGTTGAGCTCTACAACATCCAGGGGCTCGGCCATGCGGCCGGCATGCTGATCGCGTATCTCCCGAGTGAGAAAATTGTGGTGCAGGCCGACCTGCATAGTTCGCAGGCCCAAACCCCCGACGCCA
>CALBET010001202.1 GCA_937888665.1 uncultured Acidobacteriota bacterium | reverse complement strand
TGTCTTTCCGGCGTTGCGCCCTCGTCAGTAGAACCTCGTCCCATCGACGACCTCGCCGCGTTGATGTCCGAGCACGGATTCTCCACGGAGGACAAGGCAGGCATCCGCGATTGGCTGAAGGCTGAACCGGAACGCAAGGACGAGAAGATCAGCGACGCAATCGCCCTACTCGATAACGGCGAAACCGATGCGCTGCGCGTCTGCGCCGGGTTCGACGCCGAGACCGTGAATGGCGAGGTCGTCAAGTGACGGGCGCACCGTGGACATTCGACGAGGCGCGACTCAAGTGCCTGGAGGCCAGCCGCCGGCAGGAGGCAGCCGAGGACGTTCTGCGCCAGAGCTACCGCGACTCCGCGCAATCCGAGGAGGCGTACCGCGTGGCACTTGCTGACAAGATCATCGACCTTCGTAACGACGGCGTAGCAGCTACCGCTTGCGCCGACATCGCCCGAGGAGACCGGAAGGTCGCGGCGCTTCGCGTCAAGCGCGACATCGCAGAGGGTGTCCGCGAGGCAATGAGTCAGGCCGCGTGGCGACTGACCGCCGACCGCAAGGACGCCCAGAGGTTTAGCGACTGGTCGCAAAGGCGCGAAATGGCAGAGACCGGACATCAACCTCTGGAGGGCAGCATCGCATGAACCTAGCAATCGGATTTATCTTGGGGGCGTTTGTCGGGGCAACCCTCGTGGTCTTAGTCCTTTCACTACTTTTCGCTTCGACCCGGACGCACCTGCCGCCCGAGGTTGCCGAACGGCTGCGGGAGCAGCAGGACGCGGCTAGGTGGAACTGATGGCCACGCAAAAAGAAACCGTGCTACGCCTTCTCACCGATGCCGGCGAGGGCGGCGTGAGCAGTTCACAGTTCTTCGCAGCCTGCCTGCCCCGATTCTCGGCCCGGATCTTTGAGCTAAAGAAGGACGGCCACCACATCGAGAAGGAACCAGCCGAGCACGGTTTCTTTACCTACCACCTTTGCGGCCACTCTCCTCCCTCAGGAGCCGCAGAGCCGGGTGTTTCAGAGCATCCGGTGTCGGCCCTAGACATGCCGACGCAGACCACGAGCGAGCGGGAGGGGCACGGAACAGCCTCCTCCCGCTCATCGCTGCCTAGCACCGGAGTAGCCGCCAGCCATTTAACTGATTCGTCTCAGCAAACAGATGGCGGCTATTCGGGTCCTGGGTCTATAACAACCAGTGAGTCTGTGGAAGGACAACGGTGTGCCCAGGACCCCCTTTTCACCCTGCCGAGCAGGCCCGGTCACTTTGATGTCGAGGGGGACATATGAGTTACGCAGAGTTTCTCACGCAAAAGACCCACGAAGGGGCCGACTCTGGTTTTGAGCCGCTGTGGTTGCCGGATGAGCTATTCGACTTCCAGCGGGAGATGGTCACATGGGCACTCCGCAAAGGTCGCGCCGCCTTGTTCGAGGACTGCGGTATGGGCAAGACCTTTCAGTTTCTCGTATGGGCAGCCAACGTCGCAGAGAAGACGGGCGAGCGAGTGCTGATCCTCTCGCCGCTGGCGGTGGCTCCGCAGACCGTAAGGGAGGCCAACAAGTTCGGCATAGAGCTAGAGCATTCGTCTGACGGCGACTACTCGGGGCAACTCGTTATCACCAACTACGAGCGGCTTCATATGTTCGACCCCGCCGACTTTGCTGGTGTGGTCTGTGACGAGTCTTCTATTCTCAAGTCTTTCGACGGGGCACGGAAGACCGAGATAACGTCCTTCATGCGAAAGACCCCCTACAGGCTGCTATGTACCGCAACCGCCGCGCCTAACGATTACCACGAGCTAGGTACGTCAAGTGAAGCCCTCGGATACATGGGATACACGGACATGCTTCACCGCTTCTTCATAAACGACATGAACAACAACAACGGTCGGAGAATGTACGGGGAACAGGCCAAGTGGAGGTTCAAGGGCCACGCCGAGACCTCATTCTGGCAGTGGGTGTCGGGTTGGGCGCGGGCCATTCGCAAGCCCTCTGACCTGGGGTTTGACGACGCCAACCTAGAACTACCGAAGCTTACAGTGGAAACGCACCACGCGGGCGGCATTTTGTTTGACGAAGACCGGCTGTTCACCGTACCGGCCCAGACGCTACACGAGCAGCGCAAGGAGAAGCGCAAGACGCTGAAACACCGCTGCGAAATGGTGGCCGAACTAGTAAATGACACAGGCGAACCGGCGCTAGTTTGGTGCCAGCTAAACGACGAGGCCGACCTACTCGAAAAGATGATCCCCGACGCGGTTCAGGTCTCGGGCTCAGACAGTGACGAAGCTAAGGAGTCCAAGTTTCTAGGGTTCATCAATGGCACTTACCGCGTACTGGTAACCAAGCCGCGCATAGGAGCATGGGGTCTGAACTTTCAGCACTGCCGACACGTTACCTATTTCCCGTCACACAGCTACGAGCAGTACTACCAGGCGATCCGTCGCTGCTGGAGGTTCGGGCAGGAGCGAGAGGTCAAGGTGGACGTTGTTCTATCGGAAGGGGAGCAGCGCATATTCGACAACTTGAGCCGCAAAGCTGAACAGGCAGAAACGATGTTCGACAACTTAGTAGAGCAAATGAACGACGCCATATCTATCGGGCATCGGGAAAGAGGGACAATGGAACTGGAGAAACCATCATGGCTGTAGATACACAAGTGGTCACGGACAAGTACGCAATCTACAACGGCGACTGTGTGGAAGTCATGGAGTCTATGCCAGACGACCGGCTCGGCCTATCGGTCTACTCACCGCCCTTTGCTGGCCTCTATAACTACAGCTCTGACGAGCGCGATATGTCGAACTGTAACGGCTACGAAGAGTTCTTCGAGCACTACCGTTTTGTGGTGAGCGAACTGGCTCGGATCACAATGCCAGGGAGGGTATCGGCGGTCCACTGTATGGACGTTCCTCGCAGCAACACGGGTAGGGGAGACACCCAGTACGACTTCCCCGGCGACATTGTTCGGCTTCATGAGTCAGAGGGATGGGGATACGTCTCAAGGTACGCGGTCTGGAAGGAGCCGCTGGGCGTCCGTAACCGCACGATGTCGAAGCAGTTGGCCCACAAAACGATTGTGGACGACGCTTCTAAGTGCGGGGTGGCCGGCGCAGACTACATGCTGGTCTTTCGTGCCCCCGGCGAAAACCCGGAGCCGATAGCCAACCCGGTCGGGCTGCTGGAGTACGCCGGAGAACGGAAGATCCCCGCTGACGTTCTTTCATACCGAGGGTGGACAGGCAAGCAGACCGAGAACAGATTCAGTCATTGGATCTGGCGGCAATATGCCTCGGCCTTCTGGGATGACATCCGCATTGAGCGGGTGCTGCCGTACCGTGAGGCCAGAGACTCGGAAGACGAGAAGCACGTCCACCCGCTTCAACTCGACGTGATTGACCGCACGGTCCAACTATGGAGTAACCCAGGCGACACTGTATTTACGCCATTCATGGGCGTCGGATCAGAGGTCTATTCGGCGGTGATGAGCGGCCGGCGCGGAGTAGGGGCCGAGCTGAAGCCGAGCTACTTTCGCCAAGCGGTGAAAAATCTGGAAATTGCCAGTAACGGCGGAGTGGAGTTCGATCAGCGGGAAATTGAGGTGACGGCGGCCTGATGTCTCGGACAAGTTTCCCAGAAGATGTGGCAACCGAACTACACGCCGCAAGGATTAAGTGGCCGCGCAACGCCCACCTTTTCGCCGCGCTTACCGAAGAGGTTGGGGAGGTAGCTAGAGCCCTACTCGATGCCGAGCCAAAAGAAAACCTGCGGTCTGAGTGTATTCAAGTTGCGGCTCTGGCCCAGCGAATTGCCGAAGAGGGGGACGGGCGGTTTGACGGGTGGACGGGGACGGGGTTCTAGTGGCCCGATGGTTCGCCACCTCGACGCAGATTCTCCGCGACCCGAAGATGGTCAAGCTCGGAGACAAGCATGGCGGGGCTGCCATATCGGTGGTGATTGCCCTGTTCGCTGAGGCGATGCTCCAGGAGAAGGGCGGCACCGTCGAGTACGCCTACCGGAACCTAGCGCACGACGCTTTCACCGACTCAGCGACCGCCGAAGCGGTAGTTGCTGACGCTGCCGAATCGGGGTTTTTGGAGCTGATCGGAGGCGATGAAGCGTCGGTCGAGGTCCACTTCCCTGCCTGGAGCCGTCATCAGGCCAACTATCGCAAGGCAAAAAGTCGAGCCAGCGACCCTAGTGGTGAAGCCAATGTCACGGCATGTCACGAGCATGTCACGGTCGGTCACAAAAAGTCACCTACAGGACAGGACAGGAGAAGAGAGGAGAACACAGGAGTTAAAACAACGTCGGGCAAGCCCTCCGAGTTCGACTCCTGGCTGGAGCACTATCAGCAGATCACCGGCAGGGCGACCGTCACTGGATCGAAGTCTGCCCGACAAGCGTTCAAGGCCCGCCGCAAGGAAGGCCGCAGCCTTGACGACCTGAAGGCCGCAACGGTTGGCTGCCACTCCGACGAGTTCTGCCGGACAGGGGGCCACGACGTTCCCGAAACGATCCTCCGCGCATCGAAGGTCGAGCGCTACATAGCCCTCTCCGTAGAGCCGCCGAAGTCTGGGTCGGCAGGGGTGGACCGCGCTAACGAGTTTGCAGACCGGGCTAAATCACTCCGAGCGAAAGAGGCGACATGAAAGAAGCAGAATGGCTGGAGCAGTTGGCGATCATGCAGCTCCGCTGGCCGCAGTCGAACATCACACACCAGGCCGGCGACCTCTGGTTCCTTGACCTCTCCGAGTTTGAGGCCGAACAGGTCGAGGCTTCCATCACGGCCCTCTACCGCGACGGGCGCGAGTTTTGTCCGAACGGCGCCCAGGTTCGCCTCAAACTGCTGGAACTCCGCACCGACCAGATCGACCACGGGCGGGCCTACGAGCTGGCAATGAAAGCCGCCGGCCCGATGGGTGGCCACACTGGCGACGGCCTAGCGTGGCTCCGCGAGCAGTCGCGCCTCGCCGCCGATGCCGTCGAGTCCTACGGCTGGCGAGACTTCTGCCTGAACGGGACGATCGACGAGGGAACTCGCCGCGCTCAGTTCCGTGACGTCTTCAAGAGCATCGCTGCCCGCTCTGAACGCGACCAACGCTATACGGGAATAGAGGCCGGAGGGCTGGACGCTTTGCCCTCTGGTCCGAAGAAGATCGGTGACGTCGTGCGAGCGCTACCGCGTGGGAAGGCAGCATGACCACCACCGCACAGGTAAACCAGCGCAACGAGGCATTAGCCAAAGCTAACCATTTACGAATGAGTCGGGCGGCTATAAAGCGTGGGATAGGCGACCTGCCGGGTAAGCAGGGGAAAGAGCGACTATCTGAACTGCTTGCTAGTCCCA
>CALBET010001201.1 GCA_937888665.1 uncultured Acidobacteriota bacterium | reverse complement strand
GGTACGGGGGTTGTCGTAGAGCCTGGCGGCCTGGGCTCGACCGTCACGGGCTCTTGTGGCTCGCCGTCCCACTCGGGGTCATTGAAGTGCTGGTAGGCCCCCACAAAGTCGTAGACCGTGAAGTAGTCCTTGCCGTCAAATAGCCGTGTTCCGCGACCGATGATCTGCTTGAATTCAATCATCGAATTGACGGGCCGCATCAAGACGATGTTACGGATGTTTCGAGCGTCAACGCCCGTGGAGAGCTTCTGCGAGGTCGTCAGAATAGTCGGAACTGTCTTTTCGTTGTCTTGGAAGGTGCGCAAGTGCTGCTCCCCCAGGGCCCCGTCGTCTGCAGTGACTCGGTGACAGTAGTCCGGGTGCTGGCTCGTACCGATCTGATTGATCAAGTCGCGGCAGGCAAGCGCGTGGAGTTGAGTGGCACAGAAAACAAGGGTCTTCTGAGACTGGTCGATCTCGCTCATGAAGATTTCGACCCGCTTCTTCTCACGCTCCTTGATCTCGATGATGCGGTTGAACTCTGCCTCTGTGTACCGCTTGCCCTCGGCGACCTCTCCCGTCATGACGAGATCGTCTGAGGTGTAAACGTATTCATCGAGCGTGGTCTGAATCTGCTTGACCTTGAAGGGGGTCAGGTATCCATCGTTGATGCCTTCCTTGAGCGAGTAGATGTAGACCGGATCGCCGAAGTAGTCGTAGGTGTCAGCGTTGGTGTCCCGTCTAGGTGTAGCCGTCAGGCCCAATTGCACCGCGGGCGCGAAGTACTCCAAGATCGCACGCCAGTTGCTCTCGTCGTTAGCGCCCCCACGGTGGCATTCGTCGATGACGATGAAGTCGAAGAACTCGGGCGGGTACTCTCCGAAGCTCGGCTTGGGGTTGCCCTCCGAGTCCCTCCCAGCCATGAAGGTCTGGAAGATGGTGAAGAACACGCTGCCGTTCTTGGGGACACGGCCCTTCTTGCGAATCACGTCCGGTGCAATGCGCACCAGGGCGTCCTCCGGGAACGCGCTGAAGGCATTGAAGGCTTGGTCGGCGAGGATGTTGCGGTCAGCGAGGAAGAGGATGCGCGGACGGCGGCTGGGCTCTTGGCCCTCTTCTAGGCCATCGCGCCAGTCGGTGAGGTTCCAGCGGCTGTGGTAGAGCTTCCAGGCGAGCTGGAAGGCAATGGCGGTCTTCCCTGTTCCGGTCGCCAGGGTTAGGAGGATGCGGTCCTTCTTCTTCCTGATCGCGTCGAGCGTCTTGTTGATCGCGTTGTGCTGGTAGTAGCGCGGCTGCCATTGCCCACCCTTGTCCTCGAAGGGAACAGCGGAGAACTGGTCGTGCCAGAACCGTTCTTGGCCCTCGCCCTCACCGAAGGATGCCTCCCAGAGCTCGTCCGGTGTGGGGTAAGTCCCAACCTCGCCCTCGTCACCGGAGCGCATGTCAGCCCGGTAGATCCCGTGGCCGTTGGTGGAATAGGTGAAGGGGGTCTGAAGTTTCTGCGCGTACTTCTTGGCCTGACCAAGTCCTTCGGTGACCGAGAGGCTCTCGCGCTTCGCTTCGATAACCGCGAGCTTCTGGTTCTTGTAGACGAGGACGTAGTCGGCTTTCTCTTGTTCGCCGCGTTTTCCCGCGCCTTGGAGACGGCCGGGGGCGATGACCTCGACCTGGATGCGGCTCCCGTCTGTGACTCCCCAGCCTGCTTTCTTGAGCGCAGGATCGATGAGGTCGAGCCGGGTCTGGGCTTCGTTGCGGCTCATTGTTGTTCGTAGGCTCGGACGATCAGGAGTTCAGCCTTTCTCAGGTCTGCGAGATTGGTAAGCCAGACTTCAAGGTCGCCAGTTCCCCAGTGGCCGATCTCGCGTACATCCCGAGTGAAGCCCTCTTCGAGGGTGATGGTGTCTGGATCGAGATGAAGCAAGAGGCGCAGGTTTTTCGACTGCGCGACCACGGTGGCGAAATTGCGGATTCGCCTGAAGGCAACATAGAGCTTGAGCGTCTTCTGATTGACATCATCGCCCAGGCCCATGATGAAGTCGGTCAGGGATTCGTAGAGGTCCCGCATCTCCTCATTCATCTCGTCAATCCGCTCTGAGATCGGTTTGTCCGAGTCCCGCCTCTTTGTTTTCTTATCGCCTGTGGACTCTTGTTTTCCTGGCGTTGATTCAGCGGACACCGTCGTTGCAAGTTCGAGTGCAAGAAGTCCGTCTCCAAACTTCTTGTATCGGACCAGGTCGATATTCCGATTGATCTGTCGGATCGCGTGCTCGTCGAACTTCTTGTAGTCGGATGCCACACAGATCAGGCGTGGCGCACTCCAATCGATTTTATCTGCCGCATCTTTGCCTTGCTGCTCCATGACCAGCAGTTTGAACTCGGCTCGGTGGTCGAGAAGCCAGTCAAGGTAGTAGAGGCCTTGGTTGACAACGTTCTCGCTGACTGATCGCTTGTATTCAATGATCACGGGGCAGCCGTTCTCGTCGATACCGAGCGTGTCGATCCGCCCGGCGTGGACACGTCCTGTGGAATG
>CALBET010001200.1 GCA_937888665.1 uncultured Acidobacteriota bacterium | reverse complement strand
CGACGACCCCGAGATCAAGTGCTTCATGCCGGGTGTGCCACGCGCCACCTACCTGCCGCATCCGTTTCGGATCATCCAGGGCGACAAGAAGATCATGATGGTCTACGGTTTTGCTGAGGCGAACCGGACGATTCACATGGACAAGACGAACCCCGAGCGGGCGCCGATTGACAGCTGGATGGGACGGTCGCACGGAAAATGGGACGGCGACACGTTGGTCGTCGACGCCGAGGGGTTCAACGGTGAATCCTGGTTCGATCGCGCCGGCAATCACGCCAGCTATGCGCTGAAGGTGCAGGAGCGGTATACGCCGATGGGCGCGAACGCCATCATGTATGAGGCCACGCTCGAAGACCCGAACACCTTCACGGAGCCCTGGACGATTCGGATGCCGCTGTATCGGCGGCTCGACGAGAACGCCCAAGTGCTGGAGTTCAAGTGTGTCGAGTTCACCGAAGACCTGCTCTACGGGCATCTCCGCAAAGTGCCTACTCGCTGACAGGACTGCATCATGAATCGCAAACAGACTGTAGGGACACTCGCGGTGGCGGCGCTGTCTGCCTTGGTACAGCCCGCGGGCGCGCTCGCGGCTGAGGCGGACTATCACCACGTGCATCTGACGACCTCGAACGCGACCGAGGCGATGAAGTGGTACACCAAGTATCTGGATTGTCAGCCCTTGACGGACCGAGACGACGGTGTCGATTGCTTCGGTGCAGAAGTCGTGTTCGAGTCTCGGGCGACCTTGGGCAGTAGCCAGCGGACCGGTATCGACCACATCTCCTTCTCGTATGCGGACCTGACCGCCAAGATGGGCGAGTTGGCGTCAGTGGGCGTCGGAGGCTCCGGCGTTCGGCTGCAACGGTTCGAGGACGGAACGACGTTACGAGAAGCTCCCGGGCTGTTCAAGCACGGGTTCATCTTCGACCCGTGGGGCACCCGCATCGAACTGGTCGAGGACAGCGACACGCTCGGCTTCCACCATATTCATCTAAGCAGCACCGATCCGGTCGCCACGTTGACGTGGTATCAGGACCGGTTCGGAGGCGAGACGGCGCGCTTGCGGGGACAGCTCGACGGGCTGCGGATGGGAGACATCTGGCTGCTGGCGATGCAACACGAAGAAGGGGTCCCCGCCGCGACGGCTGGTCGAGCCATCGACCACATCGCATTTTCGGTGGCCAGCCTGGACCCGGTCGCCGCTGAGTTCGAGCGGGCCAACGTGTCGTTTCTGGAGCAGCCGGGGGTGCCGGAGGGTGGCCGTACGTCCGCGAAGCGAGCCATCATCGATGGGCCGGATCATGTCAGCCTGGCGGTGGTCGAGGCGGGTTTTGCCGGCGTCGCCAGCAAGATGGACGCAGTCCCCGATATCACGACACAGCTTCGAGACTACACGGTGCCCCGTACGCCGTGGGGCACGCCGGACTTTCAGGGGGTTTGGACGGGTGATGCCTCGCACGGCATCCCGTTGCAGCGTCCCGATGACGTGGGCGATGCGGCTGTGCTGACCCCCGAGCAGGCGGCGGCGCGGCGTGAGCGCGGCACGCTTGGCAGCATCTGGGGCTACGAAGCTGAGTGGCGCGACACCACGCTGGGGTACGTGAAGTCGGCGCCCTCGCGCCAGGTGGCCATGGTCATCGATCCCCCGGACGGTCGCATTCCTCCGATGACGGCCGAGGGTGAGCGCCTGATGGCCGAGGCGCGAGCCTCGCGGAAACCGCTGCCCGAGGGTCCCGAAGACCTCAGTTCCTGGGTGCGCTGCATCACGCGCAGCCTGGTGCAGACGCCCGGGGTTTACAACAACGGGTTCCAGGTCATGCAGGGACCGAACCATGTCGCGATGCAGGTGGAAATGCTGCACGAGACGCGGGTCATCCCCACCGACGACAGTCCGTTTGTCGGCTCCGACATCGCGTCATGGCGGGGAGACGCTCGCGGCCATTGGGATGGAGATACATTGGTCGTGGAGATCCGAAACATCAACGGCAGGGCGCCGTATCAGGGCTCGAGCGATGCCTTGACCATGACGGAGCGCTACACGCGCACCGGGCCGGATACGCTCGAGTATCGGTTCACCATCGACGACCCGAAAGTGTTCACGAGACCGTGGACCGGGATGTTCACCTACGTGCGAGACGAATCGCAATACGAGCTCGTGGAGTATGCGTGTCACGAAGGCAACTACGGGATGACCAACATCCTCAGCGGTTCGCGTTCGAAAGAGACTGAAGCAGGTCGCTAGGCTCGGCAAGGGGCAGGGCGCGCGACAATGCGCGCCCCGCGGCCGCGGAGTGGGGAGATGGGGCCCCGCGAGCGGCCGCGGGGGGTCCGGGGCGCGGCCCCGTCTAAGCAGGGGAAGAGTGAGGCAACGGCAATGCGAAAATCAACAGGCATCATGATGGCGGTTCTCGGCGTCGGTCTTCTGGTGACGGGGGCCGCGGTGCAGGCGCATCATGCGTTCGCGGCAGAATTCGATGCGAACAAGCCGGTCCGGCTGACGGGCAAGATCACCAAGATGGAATGGATCAATCCCCACGCCTGGATGCATATAGAGGTCGAGGCCGACGGCGAAGTGCAGAACTGGATGATCGAGGCTGGGCCTCCCGGAGCGTTGGTGCGTCGCGGTTGGTCCCGCGAGTCGGTCGTACCGGGCACCGAGGTGCTGGTCGAGGGGTATCAGGCGATTGACGGTGCGTTTCGGGCGAACGGTCGCGACGTGACCTTCCCCGACGGTCGCCGGCTGTTCGCCGGGTCGTCCGGCACCGGCGCCCCGCTGGACGGCCGGGACGCCACCGAGCCTGAATAGCGGGAAGCCAGGTCATGATTCGAACCAGACTCGTTCTGGCCTCCGCGTTGTCGGCTGCCGCGCTTGCGGCGCCGCCGGCTGACGCGGCGGACTACCATCACGTGCATCTGACCGTATCGAACGCCACCGAGGCGGTCCGCTGGTATGGTCAGCACTTCGACTGCCAGCCGCTGTCCGATCGTGACGACGGCATCGATTGCGCCGGCGTGCAGGTGGTGTTCGATGCCCGGCCGACTCTCGGGAGCAGCGAGCGCACTGGGTGATCCGCGTGGACACTGGGAGGGCGACACGCTCGTGGTCGAGATCGCGAATTTCAACGGGCGGAATTCGTTCAACGGGTCGAGCGAGAATCTGACGCTGACCGAGCGCTACACGCGGACCGGTCCGGACACGCTCGAGTATCAGTTCACGATGGATGACCCGACAGTCTGGACACAGCCGTGGACCGGGATGTTCACCTTCGTGCGAGACGAGTCGCAGTACGAGCTGGTCGAGTATGCGTGTCACGAAGGCAACTACGGGATGACCAATATCCTGAGTGGCTCGCGCGCCAAGGAGCGGGAAGCCGAGGCGGGCCGCTAGCGACCCCACGGTGCGACCGGGCCTCCGCGGCTCGCTGGCCGGGCGTGTGTGCGAGGCTGTTCCCCGTGGGGCGGCCGCGTGTTGTTTCGACGGGCACGAATGGTGCGGAGCTTCGCGGCAAGGCCAAGCCTGGCCCCCGGATATCGAGACGCGGGTTGATTCGGTGGCGCAGGCCTTCAGGCCTGCGCGGCGAGGCGAAAGCCGTGTCGCGCGTTGGTTCGGTGGCGCAGGCCTTCAGGCCTGCGCGGGCGAGGCGAAAGCCGTGTCGAATTCCAGTGCGTCAGGGGCCAGAACGATCTAGTGTTATGGGTACTCGTGAAACAGATCGTTCGGCGAATCGGCCTGAA
>CALBET010001199.1 GCA_937888665.1 uncultured Acidobacteriota bacterium | reverse complement strand
CCAACTCGGCGGGCGACGCCAGGCATTCCGAGAAGGAGATCCGCAAGCAACTCCTTGAGTCGGGGGCCGTCGACGTGATGGTCGCGATCAGCCCCAACTTCTTCTACACGGTGACCCTGCCGGTAACCCTGTGGTTCTTCGACAAAGCCAAGAAAGGCACCGCCCGCGAAGACACCGTCCTGTTCCTCGACGCCCGGCACACCTACAACCAAATCGATCGCGCACACCGCGACTTCAAGCCCGAACAGATCGAGTTCCTCGCCAACATCGTGCGCCTCTATAGAGGCGAAGACGTCGAGAAGGTCGCAGACAGCGAAACGCTGATCGAGCAGCACTTCCCCGACGGCACATACGTCGACGTTCCCGGGCTGTGCAAGGTCGCGACTCGCGCCGAGATCGAGGCGCAGGGTTGGAGCCTCAACCCCGGCCGCTACGCCGGCTCTGCTGCGGTCGACGAAGGCGACGAAGACTTCGCGGTGAAACTCGAAGAGTTGTACGAGGAGTTCACGAAGTTGAGCGACGAAGCAGAGGTCCTGCGGGCCAATGTGGATGCGTCGGTGCGAGGGATTCTCGGCATATGAAAGTTGGTGACCTCGTTGACGCTGGCCACGCCGATATCAAGACTGGCCCTTTCGGTACCCAGCTGCGGGCGTCCGACTATGTCGAGGATGGACGGCCGGTTCTGAACGTGCGCAACGTCGGGTTAGGCGACGTGCGACCGAAGGACCTTGAGTACGTCGACGAGCAAACGGCGGGCCGGCTTTCGACCCACATACTGAGGACAAACGACATTGTATTTGGCCGTAAAGGCGCCGTTGAGCGTCATGCGTTCATCAGCGAGCAGTACGACGGGGCGATGCAGGGGAGCGATTGCATCCGGCTTCGCGTATTCGATGGCTCTCCCATGCCAGCTCGATTCGTAACATTCGCACTACGCACTCAACAACACCAGGCGTGGATGAAGGCCTTCTGTTCCCACGGCGCAACAATGGCGTCACTAAACCAGGAGATCGTCCGGCAAATTCCTCTGCCCGAGATAGATAGCGCGCACCAGGAGTGGGCGGTTTCTGTCCTTCAGAACATCGACGACCTTATCGCTAACAACCGGCGGCGAGCGGAGGTGATGGAGGAGATGGCGCGGGCCATCTACCGCGAATGGTTTGTGAAGTTCCGCTACCCCGGCCACGAAGACATCCCCCTCGTCGACTCCGCCCTCGGCCCGATTCCGAATGGATGGGAGGTC
The DNA here is from genome assembly GCA_937888665.1 of uncultured Acidobacteriota bacterium. Classification (GTDB taxonomy): domain Bacteria; phylum Acidobacteriota; class Vicinamibacteria; order Vicinamibacterales; family UBA8438; genus UBA8438. Next base: position 1,449 of record CALBET010001199.1, on the reverse strand, counting down.
AGAACGGTCTCCGAGCTCTCGAGCATCGTCACCCGTGGGATTGCGCCGAAGTATGCAGACGATGCGCGGTGGACGGTGCTCAATCAGAGGTGCATTCGCGACGAACGGATTTCGATGGGAGCTGCTCGACGTCAGGAACGCCAGGTTGCCGAAGCCAAGCAGGTTCGACATGGCGACGTTCTGATCAACTCGACTGGCGTGGGAACACTCGGGCGGGTTGCCCTGTATCGGAGGAAGCAGGACAATTTGACGGTAGATTCGCACGTCACCATCGCTAGGCCGGTCAGGGAGTCGTTGAATCCTTGGTATGGGTTAACTCTCATGGCCAAGCAGACCGAGTTTGAGCGGCTGGGAACCGGAAGCACCGGTCAGACAGAGCTGAGCCGCGGCGACATCGGAGCAGCGCAGGCAGTGCTCCCGCCGGACGAGCTTCTCGCTTGGTTCGCGTCTGCCGCCTGGCCGATGATGACTCAAGCTGACACTCTCCTCGGGGCGAGTGAATCTATGGCTGAGCTCCGTGACCTGCTGCTTCCCAAGCTGGTTACGGGGCAGGTCGACGTTTCGGAGCTCGATCTCGATGCATTGGTTGGGGAATCGGTCGCGTGATGGCCAAGGGTCCGGAGTACGTCTACGTCGAGAAGCCCAGCATGGAACTGCTGGCTGGACTCGGCTGGACGCCGGTCGATGCTTTCACCGAAACCCTTGGCGCACAAGGTACCCTGGGCCGCGACTCGCAGCACGATGTCATTCTCACGCATCGCCTGCGTTTCGCGATGCGAAAGCTCAACCCCGCAGATGTGCCGGATACGGCGATAAATGAAGCGATCGAGATGCTGACCAAAGATCGCTCGGTGATGGACCGGGTGCGCGGTAACCGAGAGGTCTACGATCTCCTGCGCGACGGCTATCGCGCCGAGTGGACCGACAGCGACGGCGACAAGCGCATCGAGACACTGCGCTACCTCGATCTGGGCGACGACCCAACAAACAACGACCTGCTCGCGGTCCAACAGATGTGGGTCAAGGGCAAACTGCATAGTCGTCGTCTCGACGTTGCACTGTTCGTCAACGGAATCCCGTTGGTGCTCATGGAGTTCAAAGAGCCCAACCAGCCGGTCAAGGCCGCCTATGACGACAACCTCACCGATTACCGTGACACCATCCCACAGTTGCTAGTCCCCAACTGCTTGGTGCTGCTGTCCAACGGCAGCGAAGCCAAGGTCGGATCAACCTTCTCACCGTGGGAGTTCTTCGGCGACTGGAAGGTCATCGACGCCGATGGAACTCGCGGCGGGATCGCTTTGGAGACTGCGCTTCGTGGCACCTGCGATCCGGCGATCTTGCTCGACCTGTTTGAGAATTTCGTCGCGTTCATGGAGCGCCCCGGCGGACTCATCAAGAACCTCGCGCGGTCGCACCAATACCTCGGCGTCAACGCCGCGATCGAGA
>CALBET010001198.1 GCA_937888665.1 uncultured Acidobacteriota bacterium | reverse complement strand
CCCTGTTCGCTCCGACATGGGCGCAGGCGCAGGGGCCGGCTCGGCTGAACAAAGTGATCGAGGCGATAGAAAACGGGCAGGCCGCGGTGGCGAATGAGCACTGGCGCTTTGTCGACATGGAACACTCGCCGTTTTCCGGGGCGCTGGTCCAGTCGGTGTTGGCCGAGATGGACAAGGACCGCGACCCGGACGGTCGGATGCGCCTGGCTCCGCTCGTGCGAATTCCGCAAGAGGGAGACGAAGACTTCAAGTGGGCCGTGAAGCAGGTCCTCGACCTCGGCGGCTACGGCGTCATCTTGCCGCACGTCGACACCAAGGACGAGGCGGTCAGATTTATCCAGGCTATGCGCTATCCGCCGCAGAAGAGTTCGTCGGCGCCGTCCGAGCCGCGTGGTGAACGGGGGTGGGGACCTGGCGGGGCGACGCGTCTGTGGGGTATGGGGGGTGCGGAGTATGCCGCGAAGGCAGACGTGTGGCCCCTCAACCCAGACGGCGAACTGTTCGCCGTGGTGATGATCGAATCACAGGAGGCGGTCGACAATATCCACGAGATCCTCGAGGCGCCCGTCAGCGCCATCATGGTGATCCCGGGTGACATGGCGATGGATCTCGGTCTCGGACCGAACCCCTCCGAACGGAACCATCCCGAAGTCGACGCGAATTTTGACGCGGTGCTCAAGGCGTGCCAGGCGCAAACCCGAGTCATCTGCGGGGCCGGCGACGGCCGGGCCCGGACCCAGCAGCGGCTCGAGGAAGGCTGGAAGTTCTTCCTCCCGCTGTAGCTTCCGGTGGCGCACGGCTCTAGCCGTGCGATCGCAGGCCTGAAGGCCTGCGCTACACACCGTGGCGCACGGCTTTAGCCGTGCGATCGCAGGCCCGAAGGCCTGCGCTACACACCGGTGGCGCACGGCTTTAGCCGTGCGATCGCAGGCCTGAAGGCCTGCGCTACACACCGTGGCGCACGGCTTTAGCCGTGCGATCGCAGGCCTGAAGGCCTGCGCTACACGTGGCGCACGGCTTTAGCCGTGCGATCGCGGCAACCTACCCGCCGAACTTCGCCTTTGCCTCTCGGCGGCGCGCGTGCAGGATCGGTTCCGTGTAGCCATTCGGCTGCTCGCGTCCCTTGAACACCAGGTCGCTGGCGGCCTGGAACGCGACGCTGTCGTCGAAGTTGGGCGCCATCGGTCTGTACTTGGGGTCGTCGGCGTTCTGGCCGTCAACGACAGCGGCCATCCGCTGCAGGGTCTCGCGCACCTGGTCTTCACTGCAGACGCCATGGCGGAGCCAGTTGCAGATGTGCTGGCTGGAGATGCGCAAGGTCGCACGGTCTTCCATCAACCCGATGTTGTTGATGTCCGGCACCTTGGAACACCCGACACCCTGGTCGATCCAGCGGACCACGTAGCCCAGAATGCCCTGGGCGTTGTTGTCCAACTCCTGCTGAATCTCCTCGGGCGACCAGTCGGGGTTCTCCGCTCTGGGAATCGTCAGAATCTTGTCGAGATCGGCGTGCGGCCGTGCACGGAGTTCGGCCTGACGTGCCGCCACATCGACCTGGTGATAGTGGGTCGCGTGCAACGTGGCGGCCGTCGGCGACGGCACCCAAGCGGTGTTGGCGCCGGCCTGCGGGTGACCGATCTTGGCCTCCAGCATGTTCGCCATCAGGTCCGGCATGGCCCACATGCCCTTGCCGATCTGGGCGTGGCCGGGTAGCCCGCATTCGAGGCCGACATCAACATTCCAATCCTCGTAGGTCGTCATCCAAGCGGAGGACTTCATGTCGGCCTTGCGGATCATCGGGCCCGATTCCATCGCAGTGTGCATCTCGTCGCCGGTGCGGTCGAGGAAGCCGGTGTTGATAAAGAACACCCGGTCCTTCGCGGCGCGGATGCACTCCTTGAGGTTGACCGTCGTCCGCCGCTCCTCGTCCATGATGCCGACCTTGATGGTGTGGCGGTCCAGCCCCAGTGCATCTTCCACGCGTCCGAGCAACTGGTCGGTGAACGCGACCTCATCCGGTCCATGCATCTTCGGCTTCACGATGTAGACGGAGCCGGCGCGGCTGTTCTTGCGAATCTTCAGATCGTGCATCGCGATCATCGACGAGATCATGGCGTCGAGAATGCCTTCCGGTGCTTCGTTGCCATCCTTGTCCAGGATCGCCGGGTTCGTCATCAGGTGGCCGACGTTCCGGATCAACATCAAGCTGCGCCCCTGGAGTGTCAGGGTCGACCCGTCCGGTGCGGTATAGACGCGGTCAGGGTTCAGGGCGCGGTCGACCGTCTTGCCGCCCTTCTCGAAGGTGTCGGTCAGATCGCCCTTCAGCAGCCCGAGCCAGTTGCGATAGGCGACCACCTTGTCTTCGGCGTCGACCGTCGAGACCGAGTCTTCGAGATCCATGATGGTCGTCATGGCGGCTTCCGCCACGACGTCTTTCACCCCGGCCGCGTCGTCCCGGCCGACGGGATGATTGCGGTCGATGGTGATCTCCACATGGAGGCCGTTGTTCTTCAGCAGGATGGCCGACGGTGCCGCCGCGTCGCCGGCGTAACCAGCGAGTTTCGACGGGTCGGCCAGTCCACGGACGCTGCCGTCCCGCAGGGTCACCACCAGGGCGTCGTCACCGACGGCGTAGGCGGTCGAATCCGCATGGCTGCCGCTCGCGAGCGGCGCCACCGTGTCGAGGAACGCGCGCGCGAACGCGATCACCCGTGCGCCACGTACTTTGTTGTAGGCCCCGGCGCGTTCGGCCCCGTCCGTTTCCGAGATGGCGTCGGTGCCGTACAGCGCGTCATACAGGCTGCCCCAGCGGGCGTTGGCGGCGTTGAGTGCATACCGGGCATTGGTGACCGGCACGACGAGCTGCGGCCCGGCGATGGTCGAGATCTCGGTGTCCACGTTCGCCGTGCTCACCGTGAAGTCGCTGCCTTCCGGCACGAGGTAGCCGATCTCCTGAAGGACCGCCTTGTAGTCAGCGAGGTCGATCGCCCGATCTCGGTTTTCCTGATACCAGTCGTCGATTCTTGCCTGCAGGTCGTCGCGGGTCGCCAGTAGTTCGCGGTTCCGCGGCGTGAGGTCGTGGACCAGCCGGTCGAAACCTGACCAGAATGTCTCCGGGGAGACGCCGGTGCCCGGCAGTGCCTCATTGTTGATGAAATCGTACAGCTCCCTATCAACCTGGAGCCCACCCGCTTCGATCCGGTCCGTCATTGCGTCTGCCTCTAGAAAGTGTCGTCGGGCTTCGCGAGACGCCCGGGCTCCGCGCCCGAGCGAGGTCATCCGGTGCTTCAGCCCTTGATTCTACCTTCAGCGGGCGGGCGAACGACTCGGCGCGGCTACGGAACCGCGGTGCGCGGCGCCGCTGCGTCGGCTGGCGCCGTCGTCATCGGGGTAGGGGCTCCGCGCGATAGAGGTCGCGGGTGTTGCGGGCGACCCTCACGGCCACAGGGCCAGGGCCGGCCGGCTCAGCGCGGAATGGACGCGGAGGGCGCGTGCGGTCGCCGCTCAGCGGCCCAGGCGGCGGTGGTGGCTTCCAGGGCCTAACTGACGGTTTCTGAACTAGTTAGAGGTTGTACTCGGGCCTCGGACGGTCCCGGCCGTTGCCGCAATGCCCGGTCGCCGCATAAAATGGACGGGACATATAGCGATCAGACGGAAGGTCTGCGGGTCCCGGTGTCCGGGAGCCGCCACTTAGGTATTGGAGCGTGAGTGTCATGGGGAAGGACACCTGCAACACCGCCGGGGACAAGCCCGCCTATCCTGGGATTCGGGTCACGGCCAATGGCAACCAGCTCGTCGCGTATCACACGGAAGCTCGGGTGACGGACGGCGGCGTCTACTATCCCATCACGCCGTCCACGGAGGGGGGCGAGCTCTATCAGCAGTCGTTCGCGGAAGGGAACCTCAACGTCTTTGGCCGCAGTACGACAGCGATCGAAGCGGAGGGCGAGCACGCGGCGCAAGGCGGAGCCATCGCCTACTCCGTGTGCGGGCGACGCGTGGTCAATTTCACGTCAGGCCAGGGTCTTCCCTACGCCTCGGAGCAGTACTATCACGCGCCCGGAAAGGCCTCGACCATGATCGTGCAGGTGGGCGCGCGCGCGCTGACCAAGCACGCGCTCAACGTGCACTGCGGCCACGATGACATCAACGGGGTGCTCGACACCGGTTGGATCATCGTGTTCGGCAAGGACGCCCAGCAGGCCGCGGACCAATCGCTCATCTTGCGTCGGGTGACCGAGAAGAGCCTGACCCCCGGAATGAACGTGCAGGATGGGTTTCTGACCACCCATCTGGAGCGGACCTTCTATCGCCACGAGTCGGAACTCATCCGACAGTTCCTGGGGGCCCCAGAAGACATCATTGAGTGTCCGACCGAGGCGCAGCGCACGCTGTTTGGTCCCACGCGCCGGCGTGTGCCGAAGATGTACGACCTCGCCAATCCTGTGCTGCTGGGTCCGGTCCAGAACCAGGAGCACTACATGCAGGGCGTGGTGGCCCGACGGAATAACTTCATCGAGCCGATTCTTCAGTGGCTGGTGGAGTCGCATGAGGAGTTCGGTCGTCTCACGGGGCGCCACTACGGGCTGCTGACTGAATACAAGACCGAGGACGCCGAGACCGTCTTTATTTCGCTGGGATCGGCGGCCGAGAACTGCGAAGCGGGGGTTGACTACCTGCGCCAGACCAGGGGTGCCAAGGTCGGTTCGATCCACGTGAACGTGCTTCGGCCCTTCCCCGAGCAGGCCATCGCGAAGGCCCTTGCCGGCAAGCGCAACGCCATCGTGCTGGAGCGGACCGATGAACCGCTGGCCGGCGACAATCCCCTTGGGCGCGACATTCGAACCGCACTCAACAAGGCGATGGTCATCGAGGGACACCCGATCGCGGAGGGGTTTCCTGCAATATCACCCTCCGACGTGCCGCGGATCTTCAACGGCATCTATGGGCTGGGGTCCCGCGACTTCCGTCCCGAGCACATCCTGGGTGCGTTCGAGTACGCCACATCGGGTCGGGCGCGGACGGATGGTCGGACCGCGGCGGACGGCGTTTCCTTCTTTGTGCTGGGTATTCCGCACCCATACGCAGTCAAATCGGACGAGACGCCATCGTTGCTCCCAGAGGGTGCGATCGCGGTGCGATTGCACTCGATCGGCGGCTGGGGGGCGATCACGACCGGCAAGAACCTGGGCGCGATCATTGGCGACTTCAATGACTTCCTCTCGGCGCGCCACACCGAGCTGGACGAGTTTGGTCGGCTCAAAGAGGTGATCCACGTCAGCGCCAATCCAAAATACGGGTCGGAAAAGAAGGGCGCGCCCACCTCGTATTTCCTCGTTATGGCGCCTGAGCGCATCCGGGTGAACTGCGACCTGCGGCACGTTGATGTGGTGCTCTGTTGCGACCCGAAAGCATTCACGCACACCAATCCGCTGGACGGAATGTCCGAAGGCGGCGCGTTGATCTGGGAGTCTGACGAGACGGCGGAGCAAGCCTGGGAGCGGCTCCCGATCTGGGCCCGCACGCAGATTCTGGACAAGAAGATCCGAGTGTATACGCTGTCGGGTTTTGACATCGCTCGCAAGGCGACCGATCGCCCTGACCTGCAGCTCAGGATGCAGGGCAATGCGTTTCTCGGCGCCTTCTTCAAGGTGTCCCCGTTGCTCCAGGAGTTCGAGATCAGCACGGAGCAGTTTGAAGAAGTCGTTCGCAATCAGTATCAAAAGAAGTTTGGCAAACTTGGTCCGGCGGTCGTCGAGTCCAACATGGAGGTCATGAACCAGGGTTTCGGTCGTGTGACCGAGATCAAGGTGGGCGAAATCACGGCGGCCGATCGTTCCACGCTCCGTGGCCTTCCCATGCTGCCGCTCGATATCGGCGGCGGCGGGTGTGCCACCTGCCGCTCGACCCCGCTCCCGGAGGGACAGACGGAGCGGACCCCGGTGACGCAAGTTGGGGCGTTCGACGCCGAGTTCCGGTCTGACTACGGATACGACCAGCCCGCTTCACCGCTGGCCGCGATGAGCGTGATGGCGGCGGGGACCGGCGACACGGCGTCCAAGTATGTCGCCCGCCGTGAGACGCCGCTCTTCATTCCCGAGAACTGCACCCAGTGCATGGAGTGCATCGCGGTGTGTCCGGATACGGCGCTTCCGAATTGCTCGCAGGACGTCGACACGGTGCTGCGGACGGCCATCAACCACTACGTCGAGAGCACGGACGACCGGGCGAAACTGATCGCCCACGTACCAGAGATCGAGAAACGAACCCGGTCGCTGATGAACGAGGCGATTGGCGGCAAGACCAACACCCCGTTCCCCGAGCTCGTCCGCCAGGCCACCAGCGGCCTGAACGGCTTTTCGGACACGGCCCGCGAGCAGTTTCTCGCCATTCTCGACCAGGCGCCGGTCGCCTACAACAAGGTCAACGCGATCTTCAGAGGGCCAGAGAAGAAGAACCCGGGGAGCGGCGGCGTGTTCTCGATCTTCGTGTCCGACCTCTGCAAGGGGTGTGCAGCGTGCGTCACCGCGTGCGGTGACCACGATGCGTTGCGGATGGTGGCGGAGAGCGAGAGTGTCAACGCGGAACATGAAACCGGCACCGGGTTTCTCGACCTGCTGCCAGATACGGAGCAGAAGTTTCTTGGGTTCTACAACGACGAACACCCCGCCGATTCCAAGACGGCGACCCTGCGGAACCACTTGATGGTTCGTCGGAACTACGATGCCCTCGTGTCTGGCGATGGTGCCTGCGCCGGGTGTGGCGAGAAGAGCGTCTTGCGTGCGATCGCGTCGGTGACCGAGGCCTACATGCGACCGCTCTATCACGCCAAGGCGGATCGGTTCGCCGAGAAAGCGGGCGAGCTCCGTCAGGGCGGTGCGGCGGGTCTGGCGGCCCTGACGGCGTTGCACCCGGAGCAGCACGCGCGCTTCGTGCGCACGGTCGCACACGTCGTCATGGGACTTGGAGGCGACAGTAAAGAGGACACCGACGCCAGACTCGCGGCGCGCGGCCAGATATCGGATGAGGAGGTCGTCGACGCACTGGCGACCGTGCTCGAGCAGGAGTCGTTCAACCACAAATACCTGCAGGCTCTCGACGGCCGGATGGACAATGGCCAATGCGTCATGGCCATGGCGGCCCATACCGGGTGCAACACCGTCTACGGGTCGACCCCGCCCAACAACCCGCATCCGTATCCGTGGATGAATTCACTGTTCCAGGACGGCGCGACGATCGGGTGGCTCTTTGGTGAGAGCTTCATGGTCGACCACGCACGTCGCTCAGTCATACCCGAGCGCCTCGCCGATACGCTCATACAGTGGCTCAAGGAGCCAACCAAAACGGGTGCCTCGGTGACGGAGCAGGACTACTATGACTACACCCACTTCAGCGACAACTTGATGACCGATGACGAGATCAGGGAGTTGCCAAAGGTCTGGATCGTCGGTGGGGATGGGGCCATGGGCGACATCGGGTATCAAAACGTGTCCAAGGTGGTGCTGCAGAACCGCCCCAACGTCAAAGCGGTGATGCTCGACACACAGGTCTATTCGAATACGGGCGGTCAGAATTCCGATTCAACACCGATGCTGGGCGGTGGCGACATGAACTCCTTTGGCGCGGCCACGCAGGGGAAGGCGGTCGAGAAGAAGACCGTGGCCGAAACGTTTCTGGCCGGCCACGGATCTCCCTTCGTGTCGCAAATCTCGATCGCCAACGCGCCGAAGTTCTTCCGGGCGATCCTCGACGCGCTCGAGTATCGCGGTACGGGCTTTCTTCAGTGCTTCACCACGTGCCAGCCGGAGCACGGGGTGGGCGACGACATGGCCCTTGATCAGGCCCAGCGGGTCCGTGACTCGCGTGGTGCCCCCGAGTTCGTCTTCAACCCGACGCTGGGTGAGACCTACGAAGAGGCGCTCGACCTCACGGGCAACCCCCATCTCGACAAGGACTGGTACACGACAAAATTCAAGAGCACGGGCGAGAAATATCGCTACACCGTGGCGCACTGGTGCGCGACCGAAGCCCGTTTCCGGAACCACCTCAAGCGCATCAAGGACGAGAGCGAGGTCGAGCGTCTGATCCCGCTTGAAAACATGCTGCTGCGGATGACCCAGCAGGATGCCGTCCACCGCCGCTACCTCAACCCTGAGCACCGCGCCTTTGTGCCGGACTTCGGGGTCTTCGCGAAGGTGCCAGGGCCGGACGGCGCGCCTCAAGTGGTCGCGCTGTCGCGACAGCTGGTGCTGTTCTGTGTCGAACGGCGAAAGGCCTGGCGCCTGCTGCAGAGCAAGGCCGGTATCGTGAACAAGGAGTATGCCGCCCAGCGTACGCTTCTGGCCGACGTGGATGCCGGGAAGGTTACTCGGGAAGATCTGTTCGCGCGTGGTCCCGAAATGATGGAAGAGATCATCGCCGGCACCACAAGAGCCGCAGTCTAGTACTCAGACGGGGCTTCGCCCCGTCCGGGTGGCGCCCGGCTTACCCGTGGTGCGGTGTACCCGTGGCGCCCGGCTTACCCGTGCCGCGGTGTACCCGTGGGGCCCGGCTTACCCGTGCCGCGGTGTACCCGTGGCGCCCGGCTTACCCGTGCGATCGCAGGCCTGAAGGCCTGCGCCACCGAGGGAGCAGCCGAGGCAGGCTGTGACCGACGAAGCAACCGCTTCAGACGGGGCTTCGCCCCGTGCGATCGCGTGTCCGGGTGGCGCGGTGTACCCGTGGCGGTGTACGCCCGGCTTACCCGTGGCGCACGGCTTTAGCCGTGCGATCGCAGGCCTGAAGGCCTGCGCCACGCGCGGGGACCCCGAGAGCCCCACTCCGCGGCGCGCATGTGCGGGCTTGGGCGTGCCCGTCTGCTGCTTTGGGGATTTCCTGGTGCGCGTTCTGGACCGCAGATGTGGCAGAGTACCTACGGATGTGTCACAACCTGTCGGCGTGGTCGTCCGCAGAGCGTCGAATCCCAGAGGTGTTCGGTTCGGGTACGGGTCTTGCTCTGCTATGCCTCCGTTGGTCGCCTGTATGGGACGGCTCGGAGCCGACAGTGCTGGGGAGCCAGGCGGCCGGCACCCTTGAGGGGCATCGCATAGCGATGCCCCTCTTTTTTGTCGTGGGACGCAGGTCGCCCGATACCATGAGGTCGCGCCGGGCCGTGGCGTGTTGCCGGTCGCGCGATACACGCGCCGGTCGGCGGTGGCCCTGTATCCAGCGGGGTGAGGGGGGACGATTCGAGCCGTGCAACGCATCGATCTGAACGGCGATGTCGGTGAGTCGTTTGGCGCCTCTACGATCGGCCACGACACGGCGCTGCTGCGCCATGTGACGTCGGCGAACGTGGCCTGTGGCTTCCACGCTGGCGATCCGTCAGTGATGCGCCACACGGTGCGTCTGGCCGTCGCGGGGGGTGTGGCGCTCGGCGCGCACCCGGGCTTTCCGGACCTGCAGGGCTTCGGGCGTCGTGAGATCAGGCTGTCGGCGCAGGAGGTCGAAGACCTCGTGGCGTATCAGATTGGCGCGCTGGCCGGGATCGCGGCGACTGAGAAGGCACGCCTGCATCACGTCAAGCCCCATGGCGCGCTCTACAACATGGCCGCTCGCGACCGGGTGCTTGCCGACGCGGTCGCCCGCGCGGTCGTGGCCGTCGACGCCACCTTGGTGCTGTACGGGTTGTCCGGGTCGTGCCTCGTGGAGGCGGGTGAGGCGGCCGGTCTGCGTACGGCCGCCGAAGTGTTCGCGGACCGGGCCTACGAAACCGACGGGTCGTTGGTGCCACGTGACCAGCCGGGTGCCGTCATCGACGACCCGGAGGAACTGGTGGAGCGGGCGGTGCGGCTCGTGCACGACGGGTCGGTGACCGCGCGGGGCGGCGACGTCGTGGTTCTGCGACGCGACACTATCTGTCTGCACGGCGATACACCAGGCGCGGGCGAACTTGCCGCGCGACTACGGAGCGGGCTCGGGGCGGCCGGTATCCGCGTGCTCCCGATCGGTATCGGCAGCTAGCAGCCAATCGTGGAAGCCCCGCGGTGCATCGAGACGGGCGGTGGACCCGCCGAACCAGGCGAGAAGAGGGAGAATACAGGCAGTATTCGACCGATGAACAACGCAGGTCGGCGGGATTCAGCGCCCGTCGAATGCAGTGGGACGTTCACCACGGGCTGCTAAGTCATGCCTTCCACCGAGTTCGTGCATCTGCACCTGCACACCGAATACTCGCTGCTGGACGGCGCCTGTCGCATCGGCGAATTGCTGGATCACGCCCAACAGACCGGCACCACGTCGCTGGCCGTCACCGAACACGGCAACCTCTTCTCGAGCGTCATCTTTCACGACGAAGCCCGTAAACGCGGCGTCAAGCCGATTCTGGGCTGCGAGGTGTACGTCGCCAACGGGAGCCGGCACGCGCGCAGCGGCACGCCAGGAGACACCAACAATCACCTGGTCCTGCTTGCCGAGAATCTGACCGGCTATCACAACCTGATCAAGCTGGTCTCGGCCGGCTACACCGAGGGGTTTTATTACAAGCCCAGGATCGACAAGGAACTTCTGGCTGCGCACGCCGAGGGGCTCATCGGCCTCAGCAGCTGCCTCAAGGGGGAGGTGGCCACCGGCCTGCGCACCGAGCAACCCCGGAAGGCGCTGGAGGCCGCCGGGACGTTCCGGGACATCCTCGGTCCCGGTAACTTTTTCCTCGAAATGCAATACCAAGGCATCGAGGAGCAGCGGATCGTCAACACCGGTTTGCAGCCGCTGGCGCGCGATCTCGGCCTGCCACTCGTCTGCACGAACGACGTCCACTATCTGAAGCTTGGCGATCATCGGCCTCATGACGTCCTGCTCTGTATTGGGACCGGGAAGAACGTCAACGACGAGAAGCGCCTCCGGTACCACGGCGACCAGTTCTATCTGAAGACCAGTGAAGAGATGCGGGCGGTATTCGGAGATTGGCCGCAGGCCTTGGCAAACACGGTCGCCATCGCGGAGCGCTGCGACGTGGACCTGTCGAATCCAGGCAGTCACCTTCCCAATTTCGAGGTCCCGGAGCCGTACACCCTCGAGGGCTACTTCGAGCACGTCACGCGCACGGGGTTCGCCGAGCGCCTGGTCAGTTGGCGCGCACTCGCGGCGGAGGGACGCCTCAAGCATCCCATCGAAGCCTATGAGAAACGGCTGGCGCACGAGATCGAGATCATCGTCAAGATGCGCTACCCCGGATATTTCCTGATCGTCTGGGACTTCATTCGGTACGCCAGAGAGCAGGGTATCCCGGTGGGCCCCGGCCGCGGGTCGGCCGCCGGCAGTCTGGTGGCCTATTGCCAGAAGATCACCGATGTCGACCCGATGCAGTTTGATCTGATTTTTGAGCGGTTCCTGAATCCGGAACGTGTCTCGCTGCCGGACATCGACATCGACTTCTGCGAACGCCGCCGCGGTGAGGTGATCGACTACGTCACCCAGAAGTACGGTCGGGACAACGTCGCGCAGATCATCACGTTCGGTACCATGAAGGCGCGCGCCGTCATTCGCGACGTGGGCCGGACGATGGGCATGTCGTACGCCGATGTCGACAAGGTGGCGAAGCAAATCCCGCCGGCCCTCGACATGACCCTCGACAAGGCCCTCGAGGAGAACCCGGCGCTCAAAGCGCTCGAAGAGCAGGACCCGCAGGTGAGCGAGTTGCTGGAGGTGGCCAAACGGCTCGAGGGCATCACGCGTCATGCGTCGGTCCATGCCGCCGGCGTGGTCATCGCTCCGGCCGCCGTCACTGACTTTGCTCCGGTCTACAAGAGCCAGAAGGACGAGATCACCACCCAGTGGGCCATGAAGGAAGTGGAGCGCATGGGGCTCCTGAAGATGGACTTCCTGGGCCTCAGCACGCTGACCCTGCTCGACGATGCGGTCAAACACATCGCGGAGACGACGGGGGAGACCATCGCGCTGGACGCGCTGCCCATGGACGACGCGAAGACCTTCCAGCTCTTCAGCGACGGACAGACGCTCGGCATCTTCCAGTTCGAGAGTTCCGGCATGCGAGACACGCTTCGGAAGGCCAAGCCGGATCGTTTCGAAGATCTCATCGCCCTGAACGCGCTCTACCGGCCGGGGCCGCTGCGGGGCGGGGTTGTCGACGACTACATCGCTCGGCGACACGGCAAGGTCGAGATCGCATACGAGCTGCCAGCGCTCGAACCAATTCTGCAAGATAGCTACGGGGTCATCGCGTTTCAGGAGCAGGTCATGCGGATCGCGAGCGACCTGGCCGGGTTCACGATGGGCGACGCCGACGTGCTGCGGAAGGCGATGGGCAAGAAGAGCGAGGAGGTGATGAAAGCGCAGCGCGAGAAGTTCGTGCAGGGCGCGGTGGCCCGGGACATCGCCAAGGCACAAGCCACCAAGATCTTCGACCTCATGGCGTTCTTCGCCGGGTATGGATTCAACAAGTCACACTCGACCGCCTACGCGCTCCTGGCCTACCAGACGGCCTATCTGAAAGCGAACTACCCACACCATTTCATGGCGGCGCTGCTCACCATCGAGTCCCAGAACACGGACAAGCTCTCCCTCTATCTCGGTGAGTGTCGTGACATGGGCGTCCAAATCCTGGCGCCGGACGTCAACGAGAGCGACGTGGCCTTCAAGGTCACGCCAGACGGCGTGCGGTTCGGGTTGGCCGCGGTGAAGAATGTGGGAGAAGGGGCGATTACCTCGATTCTAAAGCGTCGCGCGGCGCTCGGACGCATCGACTCGCTCTTCACACTGTGCGAAGACGTGGACCTGCGTCTGGTGAACAAGCGCGTGCTGGAGAGTCTGGTCAAAGCGGGGGCGTTCGACTCGAGCCGGACCGACCGGGCACCCCGCACGCACCTGCGCCGCGCGCAGCTGACCGCCATCGTGGACCGCGGCCTGGAACATGGCGGCCGCTTGCAGCGTGACCGCGATCGGGGGCAGACGCAGCTTTTCGAGGCGCTGCACGACGACGCCGATGGGGAGATGGTGCTGCCCGACGTCGACCCGTGGACCGACGCGGAGCAGCTCGCGAACGAAAAAGAGGCGCTCGGGCTGTACTTGAGCGGTCACCCGATCGACGGCTACCGTGACCAGCTGCAGGCGGCGGGGGCGGTGGCCATCAACGCCCTGGCCGCGGGCGAGGGCCAAGTGCTGGTCGGCGGCATCATCAGCGGCTACCGTCCGCTGAAGACCAAACGCGGCGCCCCGATGGCGGTCCTGACGCTGGAGGATCTCGGGGGAAGCCTCGAGGTGGTCGTCTTCCCGAAGACCTACGAGCGCTGTGCGACGGTCCTGGCCGCGGACCGACTGGTGCTGGTGGCAGGAAAGCTCGACAAGGACGAGGAGACCGCCCGCATCATGGCGGACGATATTCGCCCCATCGAGAGCCTTGAGACATCGGTGGGCCGCACGCTCTCGATTCACCTCTCCTCGCCCCGCCACGACCGCGGCACTCTCGAGGCCCTGGCCGATCTGTTCACGACCCACCGCGGCCCCGGGCCTGTCAGTGTTCAGCTCGACCTGACTGGGCGCACCCCGGCGCTCCGGGTCCGCGCCCGTCTGACCGAGGCCAGGGTTCGAGCATCTGAACATCTGGTGCTGGCCGTCGAAAAGATCTGCGGCGAAGGGACGGCGTCCTGGTTGTGATCCCGTCCGTCTCCCGGGGCTGACTCACGTGGCGACGTCCGCGGCGTCCTACGAGTTCGACGAGCCCATCAACGCGCTGCTCAGCCGGGTCGAGGCGCTGTGCCTCATGCCGAGAACCCCGGCGAGACAGCACGAGCTTGATGGGCTGCGGGCACGCGTCAGGCAGCTCCGGCAGGAAATTTATAGCAACCTCACGCCGTGGCAGCGGGTGCTGGTGGCCCGACACCCTCGGCGTCCGCGCACCCGCGACCACCTGCTGCGGCTGTTCACCGACTTCACGGAGCTCCATGGCGACCGACGGTTCGGCGATGATCCGGGGGTCGTCGCCGGCTTCGCTCGGTTCGACGGCGATGCGGTGCTTGTGGTGGGACACCAGAGGCCGAGGCCGCCGGTCGCTGGCGGTGCTCGTCCCGAGGGCTACCGCAAGGCCCTCCGCTGCATGAAGCTGGCCGAGAAGTTCGACCGCCCCATCATCACGTTCGTCGACAGCGCGGGGGGTGCGCCTGACGTGGGCTCGGAAGACCGGGGTCTGGCGGACGCCATTGCCCACAACCTCCGAGAGATGACGATGCTGGAGGTGCCGGTGGTCGTCGTGGTGGTCGGTGAAGGCAGCGGCGGTAGCGCCCTGGCTCTGGCCGTGGGCGATTACATCCTGATGCTGGAGTACGCTGTCTATAGCGTCGCGCCGGTCGAGAGCGGCGCCGTCATGTTGTGGGGCGACGCGGCCCGCACGACGGACGCGGCCGACGCCCTCAAGCTCACGGCGTCGGACCTGGTGAGGCTCGGCGTGATCGACGAGGTCGTACCCGAACCGCTCGGCGGGGCTCACGCCGATCCGATCGGGGCCACCCGGCTGCTGGCGCAGCCGCTCCGGTCCACACTCGACCGCCTGACCAGCATGTCCTCCACCACGAGAGTGAACGAACGATACGCACGACTTCGCCGACTCGGTCTCGCCGGGATCGATGGCGCCTGACTCACGCCCCCTTCTCGGCCCAGCCACCATGCAGACACCGCTCCTGTGGGATCACGCGCCCGGAGACGACGCGCAGGCCATGGCGCTGTCGGAGGCCTGTCACATCGATCCGATCATCGCGCGGTTGCTCGTGCTACGAGGCATCACCACCCCCGATGAGGCGATACGGTTCCTGAATCCGTCGCTCGACCAGCTGCACGATCCGTTTGGGCTGACCGATCTTCCAGTCGCGGTGGACCGTCTCTTGGCCGCCATTGCACGTGGCGAACGTATCGCGGTCCACGGGGACTACGATGTGGACGGGGTGACCTCGACCGTCATGCTCCGCCGGCTGCTCGAGTTACTCGGCGCCGACGTCGTGCACTTCATCCCCGACCGCATCCGCGACGGCTACGGGCTCGAGCCGGCGGCCATCGAGCGACTCGCGGGACAGGAGGTTGCCGTGATCGTGTCCGTCGATTGCGGTATTCGCAGCGCCGCCGCGGCCACCCGCGCCCGCGAGCTCGGTGTCGACCTCATCATCACCGATCACCATGAGCCGGACGCCACACTCCCGTCGGCGCTTGCCGTGATCAACCCGAAGCGCCACGACTGCCAGTATCCGGACAAGAACCTGGCCGGCGTCGGGGTCGCGCTGAAGCTTGTTCAAGCGCTGTGCCAGCGAACGGAACACACGCGATGGCTGCCGGGCTTCATCAAACTGGCCGCGCTGGGCACGGTGGCCGACGTGGTCCCGCTGCGCGGCGAGAACCGGGTCATCGCCAAGCTTGGGTTGGAACAGCTGTCGCAGGGCCGTCACACCACCGGCCTCCGGGCCCTTCTCGATGCCACCGGTCTGCTGGGGCAGGCCGTGACCAGCTTCCATGTGGCGTTCAGGCTGGCGCCACGCATCAACGCCGCCGGCCGGATGAGCACACCCGATCTCGCAACCCGCTTGTTGCTGCTGACCGACGATACTCGGGAAGCTGAAGCGCGTGGTCTCGCTGAGCAACTCGAAGCCGAGAACCTCCGCCGGCAGCAGGAGGAAGCGGAGATCCTGACCGCCGCCCGTCGCAAGGTGGACACGGACCCGGACGTCGGCGCCCACGCGATGCTCGTGGTCTGGGGCGAGGGCTGGCACCGCGGCGTCATCGGCATCGTCGCGTCGAAGCTGGTGGACGCCTATCACCGCCCGGCCATCGTGATCGCTGTTGATGGAGACACCGCCTATGGTTCCGGCCGCAGCATCTCCCGATTCGATCTGCTCGGCTCCCTGGAGGCATGCAGCGACCTGTTCACAAAGTTCGGCGGACATCGGCACGCCGCCGGGCTCACCATGGAGGCGGGACGTCTCAAGGAACTGCGACGCCGTCTGACCGACTACGCCGACGCGCGACTCGGCCCTGAGGATCTGGTGCCCCGGCTCAGAATCGACGGGCATCTGCCGTTGACGGCGATCACGCCAGCCGTGGTGGACGGACTCCGCACGATGGAACCATTCGGCGCGGGGAATCCCCGTCCCCTGTTTCACACGGGGCCGGTCGAGCTGGCGAATGGTCCTCGCGTCATGAAATCGAAGCATCTCTCGATGTCAGTTCGACAGGGGACGCGTGTGTTTCGGGCGGTGGCCTGGCGGATGGCCGACCGTGCCGATTTTGTCACCCAGCACCGCACCGCCCTCGATGTCGCCTTCAATCTGACGGAGAACCACTACCGTGGCGAACACACGGTCGAGTTATCCGTTGCCGACATCCGGCAAGCCCGATAGAGTGAAAAGAGTGACAGAGACCGGAGGCGTGGGCCACTCGATGCGCCCGCGTCACGTTCGCCGACGCCCCCCCATCTGGCGACGAGTGCGCTGGCAGGGGCTGGCGCGCCTCGGCCTCGCACTCGGCCTCATCGCGTTCGGCACCATCGTGGTGCTGGGTGTCCGGGAGCGCGTCGAGCCGGCGCCGGTCCGCGGTGTCGATCGTGACGACCCGAACGCGATCGCGGAAATCCGCGGAGCCCGGATCACCCAGGACGAGGGCGAGCTGCGAGACTACACGATCAGCGCGGGGCTCCAACAGCCGTACAAAGACGGATCGCTCCGGTTCTCAGACGGATTCCGGCTCGAGGTGCCAGACCAGGCTGACCGAGACGGTTTCCTGGTCACCGGTGGCGAGGCGAAGGTGGACGCGGCGCACGACCGTTTCGTCGTCACGCGGTCCGAGTCAGCACGCAACGATGCCGTGGGCGACCCCACCGCGCCCGTCCGGGTGACAGTCACCGACGGGCTGGGAGCCGAGACCGACACCGCCATCTACTCGAGACAAGACGGCACCGTACGCATGCCGGAGGCCACGACCCTGCGGCGCAGTGGGATGACCGCATTCGGC
>CALBET010001197.1 GCA_937888665.1 uncultured Acidobacteriota bacterium | reverse complement strand
TCTCTGAGAGAAACGTGACATCGGAATCTAGAAACAGCACGATGGCGCCATGCGCTTGCAGGAGCCCGAGGTTGCGGCAGTAGGCGGAGCCGCGATGCCTGTCCAGCCTGGTGTATGTGACGACCGGAACCGCGGCACACACGCGTTCCGAGTCGTCGTCACTGCTGGCATCGTCGATCACGAGCACCTCATGAGGGCCGTTTCGGCGCTGCGCGAGGAGCCCCTTCAGGCACCGCGCTAGTTCGTCAGGGCGATTTCTAACCGGAATGATGATGGAGATCATCGTGGGTGTGCGGAGTCGGTGGCCCGTTGTTGAATGGCCCTACAAGCATGCCCTTGCCGTGAGCTGAAGACACATTCGCTCGAACTTTCGATTTAGTTGCGTCAGTTCGTATTTTGCTGTGACGACTTCACGTCCCCGCTTTCCCATGGCCTCCCACGTGTGCGGGGCGTCGACGAGGTGCTGGATCCCGTCTGCCAGTGCCTCCGGTTCGCCCGGTGGCACGAGAATACCGTTCTCGCCGTGGATCACAAACTCTCTCGCTCCACCGACCGACGTCTATGTCTTACGGGGATGTCGAGCACGTGCACTCTATCGCGTAGGTCATACCGATCGACCGCAGGATGGACGACCGTCTCGTCAGAGGAACCGCGCGCGAAGATCTCGACCTCGTGCCCAAGATCAAGCAATCCCGTGATCTGGTCCAAGACGAAGGTTTCCGACAACGCCGGAAACCTGTCTACGATCATGGCGATCCGCATCAGGACTCAGCGAAGTGTCCCGTGTCTGCGTTCAATGGCGTCGTGAGACCGGCGGCGGCTCCCCGAAGAAACGCCCCGAGCTTAAGCAGTCTGTTTCGCGACCCACCGGTCTCGACGGCTCGGCTTCCAGAAAGAAAGCGCCACCCAACCGCCAAGAGGTCGCCGAGTACCGTCCAGTGGCCACGCCGAAGTTGCTTCATGTAGATGGCTCCTACACCAAAGAGGTACCCGCGGACCAACACCTCGCCTTCACTCCAGGTCCGGAAGCCATGATGAAGCACCCGAATCTCCGCACTCTGACAGACATGATAACCTGCCATCAAGGCGCGCAACGAGAAGTCGGTTTCTCCTGCCGACTGAAACCGGCTGCCCCGTCCCAATGCTGAGTCGAAGCCGTGCAGAGCCAGCCAGGCGTCCTTTCGAAAACCGAAGCACGCACCCATCCCCTCGGTCCTATGTCGCTCAGACACCCGAGTGACCACGACCAGGTTCCGGAACTCGTATGCCGGGATGAAGCCCTTGGCCCGATCGTGCGCCGCAGCGACGACTTGGCCGAATACAACCGCGACACGGCTGTCCATCGTAAACGCGCTGAAGAAGCTCAGCAACCAGTTGGCTGGCACCTCACAGTCGTCGTCCGTCGCCACCACAATCGGGTATCGCGCCTCCTGCGCCCCGGTGTTTCGTGCTTTCTGAAGACCCTCCGTGGTTGCCTGGCGGTATCGAAACCGATGGTCCTTTGTGAACGGCTCGAGCGCGACACGAGTAGAGTCATCCGCACTCTGGTCGACCACGATCAGCTCGAAATTCGGATACTCGTTGTCGAGAACGGACCGAACCGTCTTGACCACAGTGTCATGTCGATCGCGCGTGGCGACGATCACGGAAATCGGGGTCTGGACGAGTGGCATTTCGTGTGGAACAGGCACTTCCAGTAAAATCTTAGTCTACTGCCTCTTGCGCACCAATGGACATCCGAGCAAAGGCGCCAAACCCCTCTCATGACAACCTCCAGACGGCTCGACGATCTCCGCCAATACGGTCGTTGGGCACTCGTGATCGTGTGGAACTCAAGTCGGCGACCGGCCCAGGGGCTCGTTGGTCTCATGGTGGTCCGCGGCCTCGTCCCGGCGGGGCTGGCACTCGCCGCAAGGGGCTTGATCAACGCCGCCCTGGACACGATGAACCGAGCGGCTATCGACTTGTCGCTCGTCGGCCCGTGGCTAGCTCTCGGGTTCACCATCGCCATGATCGAGGCACTCGCCGCGTTGGCTCAAGACCTTCTCACTCGGCGGCTGACGGACGATCTCAACCTCCAGCTGACGTCGGACATCCTGAGTCACGCCGCGAGACTCGACCTGTCCTTCTTTGAGGACCCCAGCAAACAGGACATGATCACCCGAGCCCAGCAGGACTCGGCGGCGCGACTCTCTCAGTTCTTCGTCGAAGCGCAGCGTGCGCTGACTTTTCTGGCCCAGGCGGTTTCGCTCACGACCGTACTCGTGGTCTTCGAGCCGCTGGTGCTGCTCGTAATTCCCTGCGCGGTTCCGCTCGCCGTCTCTCGGTGGAACCTGGCCAACCGGCGCTACAGAACGAACTACCAACGGACCAGTGAACTTCGGTGGACCCGGTACTTCTTGAACAGTCTAACGTCGCGTCAG
>CALBET010001196.1 GCA_937888665.1 uncultured Acidobacteriota bacterium | reverse complement strand
CTTTCCTGCCTCCGGGAACGGCCCGTCCACCTCCCCCATTGTCTCGATCAGGAAACGCAGCGTGCCTTCGACCATGTTGCGGTAGAGGCTGGTGCCGATGGGCCAGTGGCAGCGCGGCATCGCCCAGTTCGCGGATGAGACCGGCGCTGGCGGCCGCAGCGTGCGCTCGGGGAGCGACAGCAAATAACGGTCGAGGCGTCCGAGGCGCGGAGTCATGCTCGGGTTGGGCGTCGCTGGAGTATGTCGGACGGTCCCCTGCTGGCTGGGCAACGGCGACCCGCGGAGTGAACCAGCGGTTGCCCGGCCTGACACGGCAACGATACGCTGTGGGCGCTATGACAGACCATCTCATCGAGACTCACCGAGACGGAATCGCGACGCTCACGTTGCACCGGCCCGAGGCCCGCAACGCCATGTCGCCGGACATGAACAGCGCACTCGCCGAAGCGCTGCCGCGCCTGGCGGCCGAACGGTCGGTTCGGGTGGTCGTGCTCACCGGCGCCGGCGGGGCCTTCTGTGCGGGCGGTGACGTGAAGCGGTTCGCGTCAGTGGCGTCAGCCAGCGCGGCATCGGGCCGCGAGGGCTTCAACTTCGAAGATCGCGTACATGCGCTGCGGAGTGGGATGGAAATGAGCCGGCACCTGCACGAGATGCCGAAACCGACACTGGCGGTCATCCCCGGACCGGCCGCCGGGGCTGGACTGGCACTGGCGCTGGCGTGCGATCTGCGTATCGCGGCGGACACGGCGAAGCTGACCACCGCATTCGCACGCATCGGGTTGTCAGGCGACTACGGTGGTTCGTACTTTCTGTCGCGTCTCGTGGGGGCCGCGAAGGCGCGCGAGCTCTACTTCACCGGTGACGTGATCACCGGCCAGGAGGCATTCGACCTCGGGATCGTCAATCGCGTGGCTCCCGTCGACCAACTCGACGCCGACGCCACGGCGCTGGCGGCCCGGCTCGCGGGCTTACCCACCGTCGCGGTCGGGTACATGAAAAAGAACCTCAACGCGGCAGAGCATGGCTCCCTGAGTGACGTCATGGATCTGGAAGCCCTCCACATGATCCGTAGTTTCATGACCGACGACCACAAGGGCGCGGCGCAGGCGTTTGTCGAGAAACGAGCGCCGACGTTCACAGGGCGCTAGCAGCCCGTGGTGAAAATCCCGCGCCGCACCGAGAGCGGCGATGCGGCCGCCGAACAAGGCGAGAAGAGGGAGAATACCGGCAGTATTCGACCGATGAACAACGCAGATCGGCGGATGGCAGCGCCGCTCGAATGCAGCGGGACTTCCACCACGGGCTGCTAGGTAGGCCAGCCGGTTCCTGAGATTGCACGCATAATCGTGCTACACGCAAATAGGTGCATGCAGACAAATCTCACACTCAAACTCGATGCCAACCTCATTCGAGAGGCCAAGGTACTGGCGGCCGAACGCGGGACGTCCGTGAGCCGCCTTCTCGCTGACGAGCTCGAAGACCTGGTGCGGCGGGACAAGAAATACAACGCCGCCAAACGGCGGGCGCTCGGCCGCTTGCGACGGGGCCTCGACCTGGGCTGGACGAAGCCGACGTCCCGCGAGGACCTTCACGAGCGCCCCGGGACTGGGAACCGCCAACGCATCCGATGCCAGCGCGGTCGTTCGTCGACACCAACGTGCTCGTCTACGCCCACGATCGAGGCGCCGGGTCGACGCACGCGGTGGCGCGCGACCTGGTGGCGAGCTTGTGGGAGCAGCGTCTGGGCGTAATCAGCACGCAGGTGATTCAGGAGCTGTATGTGAATCTGCGTCGGAAGGCCAGCCGCCCAGTCTCACACGCAGACGCGCGACGCGTGATCGACGACGACCTCACCTGGGAGGTGGTGGTGAACGACGGTGATGCGATGGTGCACGCGCTCGATCTGGAAGAACGATATCAACTCTCGTTCTGGGACGCCTTGATCGTCACCGCGGCCATCTCGGCCGGCGTCTCGACGCTCTACTCCGAGGACCTGTCTCATGGACAGCTCTTCGGTGACGTTCGCATCGTCAATCCATTTGTCTGATGCCACCGGGAGCAGCCAGACACCGTCGTGCGGTGTCGCCACGCCGAGGCGGTGCAGTGATGTCGATGGCGACTCGTCGGTGCCCCATTTAGCACATCGAGCGGGCGGAGGCACTGGCGGCCGAGACGTCCGGCTGACCGCCCTACGCGCCGGGCCACAGCACCCGCACCGGGTAGGCGTGAATCGCCCGGTCGGAGCTGACCAGTGTCAGGTCGTGCTCGATCGCCTGACAGATGAGCATCCTGTCGAACGGATCCTGGTGTCGGTCTGGCAGTTTGGCCAGATGTGCGATTGCCGATTCGACAAGCGGCAGCGACTCGATCTGGTGTCGCTCACGCTGCCGCGGGATGTAGGTGCCAGGCGCCGCCGGGAGCGGAAGGCGACCCAAGCCGTACTTGATCTGGATTTCCCACTGAGACACCACACTCAGCCGCACATCGTTGGCCGGGCTACGAACGGCGCTGACGACCTCAGCCGGCAGGCGGTCGCTCCCGGTCACGTACCACAGGAACACGACCGTATCGAGCAGCAGCTTCACGACGCCTCGAAGCTGTCGATGACCGACTGCGGGAGAGGCGCGTCGAAATCATCAGGGACCATGAACTCACCCTGACAAAGACCGGCCGGACGCAGCCGTTCCAGCGGCTGCCGGACCGGCCGCAGCTCGGCCACGGGTTTGTTCCGGCGCGCGATGGTCAGGGTCTCGCCAGCCTCGACCCGCCGGAGGTAGTCGGTCAGGTGGGCCTTCGCGTCGGCGATATTAATGGTCGTAATCATGGTCATATTGTAGACCATGAAAAAGTCGAACGAATGTACCCCGCCGCCGCGTCGCGGCCCCACCGCTATAATCCGACGACCCTTCGAAGCCCATGGCCCTCACACCCGGCACTCGCCTCGGCGTCTACGCCGTCACCGCCAAGATCGGTGAGGGCGGCATGGGCGAGGTGTATCGGGCCCGCGACACCCGCCTCGACCGGGACGTGGCGCTGAAGGTGCTGCCTGCCGACATGGCGGAGGACCCGGAGCGGCTCGAACGGTTCCAACGCGAAGCCCGCGCGGTCGCGGCGCTGAATCACCCCAACATCGTCACCATCTACTCGGTCGAGAAGGCTGACGACACCCACTTCCTGACGATGGAACTGGTCGAAGGAACGACGCTCGAGGCGGCTCTCACCGATGAGGGGCTGAGCCAGGAACGGTTCCTCGAGCTCGCCAGTCCGTTGGCGTCCGCGGTGGCGGCGGCACACACCAAGGGAATCACCCACCGCGACCTGAAACCCCAGAACGTGATGCTCGGCCGCGACGGCGGCCTGAAAGTCCTCGACTTCGGGCTGGCCAGGTTCGCTCCCACCGAGGCATCCGGCGCACCCGCGTCCGGGGAAGAAGCCACGATTCTTCAGACACAGGAGGGTCTGGCGGTCGGCACCGTGCCTTACATGTCGCCAGAGCAGGTCGAGGGGCGGGCGGTCGACCCCAGGAGCGACATCTTCTCGCTCGGGGTGATGTTCTACGAGATGGCCACCGGGCGCCGTCCGTTCGCAGGCGCCAGTTCGATGGCCGTGGCGTCGTCCATCCTCAGGGACGAGCCGTCGTCGATCTCCGACGTGAAGCCGGGGTTCCCGAACACCCTCACCGAGGTCATCGGGCGCTGTCTGGCCAAAGACCCGAGCGCGCGCTACCAGGACGGGCAGGCGCTGCATGCCGCGCTCTCGAAGGCGGCTGAACCACGGTCGCAGCCAGTCGCGACCACGGTCGACATGCCCTGGATTGCGGTGCTCCCGTTCAAGACGCGCACCACCGACGACGAGCTCGAGGCGCTCGCTGAGGGGCTGACGGAAGACATCACAGCGGGGCTGTCGCTGTTCTCGCACCTGCTCGTCGTGTCGGCCAGCTCGGCGGCGCGCTACGAGGGGCCAGTGGACGCGCGTCTGGTCGGACAAGAACTTGGCGCCCATTTCGTGATCGACGGCAGCATCCGGAAAGCGCGCACAACCATCCGTGTGCGGGTCCGACTCGTCGACACCGCGACCGGCACGCACCTCTGGGCGGAGCACCTCGACCGTGACGTGCAAGAGAGTGACGTCTTCGCTGTCCAGGACGCGCTCACCGACCGGATCGTAGCGACCATCGCTGACCCTCAGGGCGTTCTGACGCGCGCACTGGGAGCCATGGCGACGGCGAAGTCCGCCGAGATGCTGACAACGTACGAATGTCTGGTTCGGTTCTTCACCTACGAGCAGCAAGTGCAGCCGCAGGAACACGCCGTCCTGCGGTCTGCTCTCGAGCAAGCCGTGAGCCGCGAGCCGGACCACGCAGACGCGTGGGCGTGCCTAGCCATTCTCTATGTCCACGAGTTCCTACTCGAGTTGAATC
The DNA here is from genome assembly GCA_937888665.1 of uncultured Acidobacteriota bacterium. Lineage (GTDB taxonomy): Bacteria > Acidobacteriota > Vicinamibacteria > Vicinamibacterales > UBA8438 > UBA8438. Next base: position 2,163 of record CALBET010001196.1, on the reverse strand, counting down.
CACGACCGGACTCGCAAGGTCGCGCGCTACGAGCGGCGCAGCGGGCGGTCGCGCTTGACCCGACACGTGCGACCGTCCACAACGCACTCGCGCAGTCGCACTACTGCCGTGCCGAACTGGGGCCGTTTCGTCGGGCCGCCGGTCGGGTGGCGGTACTCAATCCCCGAGACACCGCGGCAATCGGTCAACTGGGGCTCATGATGGCGTTTTCTGGCGACTGGTCCACCGGTCTCGCTGTCGTCGAACGGGTGATGCAGCAGAACCCCCATCATGTGAGCTGGCTCCACTTTGGCCACCTCTGGGATCACTATCGCAAAGGTGAGTACGAACAGGCGCTGGATGTCGCCGAACAGATCAACATGCCCGGCAACAACATCGTGAGCATCGCGCTGGCCTCGACGCACGCTCAAATGGGTCACCAGGAGCCGGCACGCGAGCACCTGGATACGTTGGTCAGGATCTCCCCGCAGAGCGCCGGGAACCCCCGTGGAATACTCAGCAAGTGGCTCATGTCGGATGAGCTCGTCGAGCACATCGTCGACGGCCTGCGCAAGGCCGGGCTCGACGTCGAGGGTGATGACGCAACCGCCCGGGGCACCGCGTCCGAGGTCGTGGCGCCCCTCGAGCCACGACGCCCGTTCGTCGGCCGACAGGCCGAATAGGACACGCTCGTCGCTGGTCTGGATGCGGCTTGCCGGTAACACGGGCGCGCTCGTGTTGGTCGGCGGCGAGCCGGGGGTCGGGAAGACCCGGCTCTCGGACGAGTTCCTGACCGAGGCGGGTCGGCGCGGGATGGTCGCCCTGACCGGCCATTGTTTCGAAGAGGGGCAGGCGCCTTTCGCGCCGTTCGTCGAATTGCTCGAACAACTGCTACGCGACCTGCCTGTCGCGGCTCTGCGGGATATCGTTGGTGGGGACGCTGCCGATCTGGCGCGGCTGGTGCCGAAAATCCGAGTCGTCCTGGACGACGTGCCCGAGCCGGCCGTTTTGGAGCCTGAGCAACAGCGCCGCGTGTTGTTCAATGCCGTCCTCGACCTCTTCCGCCGGTTGAGCGCGCGCCAGCCGGTAGCACTGCTGCTCGACGGTCGTGACCCAGGACACCAGCCACCTGATCGAGACCGTCGCCGGCATCGCCGCGGCCGCCGGCCAGCAGTGCGACGCGGCCGAGACCCACTACCGGACCGCGCTCCGTCTGGCCGACGAGATGCCGTTCGTCAGCGAGCAAGCCGAAGCCCGCTACTGGTACGCGCGCATGCTCGTCGACCGCGGAGCGCCGGGCGATCGCGAGCAGGCGCGGGAGCTTCTCGCCACGGCGCTCGGCGTCTACCGCAAGAGCGGCATGCCGTGGCACCTCGAGCGGGGCGGAAGCGCTTGCCGCCAAGCAAGCGTGAATCGCCAAACCCGGCATCGAGGGCGGCGAGCTCGGGAAGGAGAGTGGCACCGACGGCTGCAAGATCCGTCGGTCGTGTGCGGCCCGCGGTGTCCCCACTGAAGCATCTTGACATACCGTCAGGTGGACATCATGATGCCTTCATGAGGACCACATTGACGCTGGACGACGATCTCGCAGCCAAACTGAAAGAGGTGGCGCATGGACAGGGCACCACCTTTAAGGAGGCGGTCAACGCCGCCATCCGGCGTGGTCTGACAGTACCGTCACCCAGCACGCGGAGGACGAAGCGATTCAAGGTGAGAACATTTCGCAGCGCGTTCCGCCCTGGCGTCGATCCCCTCAGGCTCAACCAGCTCGTGGACGAACTCGAGGTGCGCGGGTTCGGGAGCAAGACGTGATCGTCCCCGATGTCAACCTCCTCATTTACGCACACAACGAGGCAGCGGCATTTCACGAGCGCGCCCGGGCCTGGTGGCGCGATCGTATGCTTGGCCCGACACCGGTGGCGATCCCGTGGGCCGTCGCGTTCGGCTTCGTGCGGCTGGTGACGCACCCCGCGGTGCTGGACGCGCCGTTGGCCCCGGACGAGGCGCTCGATCGCGTTGACAGTTGGTTCGAACCGGACCACGTCACCGTCCTGGAGCCCGGTCCCCGGCACCTACGGGTTGTGCGCGAACTGTTCCTGGCCACCGGGGTCGGCGGAGCCCTGACCACGGACACGCACTTGGCCGCGCTGGCCATCGAGCACCGCGCGGAACTCCACTCGAACG
>CALBET010001195.1 GCA_937888665.1 uncultured Acidobacteriota bacterium | reverse complement strand
GCCGGCTGGGCCACGGCCATCGGCGGCAGAGCAACCATCGCGACTACGGCCGACAGCACGGCGAACGTTCGGTAGGTCATCGGTTCCCTTTCGTCTCGAGTGCAGGGCGCCGACATGCTGGACGCCACGGAAGAAGAAGCACCTCCTGCTACCCGTCGAACCAACAGTATCGTGGCTATAGTTAATCATGAGACGGACCGGGACGGGTCGGCGCTGACCGACATGACGAGCCGTTAGGCGAACGACCCATGCGTGGCGTGTCCGGATCGTCGCCGAGCGAGAAATAGTCTGGGAGCGACATAGGCACGATACCCTGTTGGTACATGCGCCCAGTATCCTCGCGACAGAGACCTGGAAACGTTGTCACATGACCGACCCCGAGGCGAATGACGTGACCCGGCTGCTCCAGGCTTGGGCCGGAGGCGACCAACAGGCGCTGGACCGGCTCTTTCCGCTTGTCCACAAAGAGATCACGGGAGTGGCCCACGCCGCGCTACGCCGTGAAGGGCCGGCTCGCCCGTTCCAGACCGCGGAGCTGGTGAGCGAGGCCTATCTACGACTCGTGAAACAGACCCGTACGCAATGGCAGAGCCGGTCGCACTTCTTGGCCGTGGCGGCCCAGGTGATGCGTCGCGTCCTGGTCGACGAGGCGCGCGCCCGCAAGTCGGAGAAACGCGGCGCCGGTGTGGCCCCGCTGTCTCTCGACGCCATGCAGGTCGAACCGGGCCAGGCACCGTATGACATCACGGACCTCGACGACGCGCTCCGGCGGCTGACCGTGCTCGACTCGCGGCAGGGGCAGTTGGTGGAGCTGCACGTGTTCGGGGGCCTCACCTACGAGGAGATTGCCGCCGTGCTGAACGTCTCGCCGCGAACGGTTCGGCGTGACTGGAGTTCGGCGCGCGCCTGGCTCGGTCGAGAGCTCGTGTCGTGAGGCCAGACCGAGCGGAGATCAGGGTGCGAGGCCGCCCTTGTCCTGAATGTGTATCTGCGTGACGCGGCTCGTCAAGATTCGCTTCGCGCCATCCCGCAACGCCAGGCGTTCGCCGACCCGAATCGTGTCGCGCGTCGCGAACGCCGTGGTCGGCTCTGGCCAGTGACGACCGCCGGTGACCACCGCTTCTAACGTGACCGGCGACACCAGCACCATCTCGTAGCGCCGATGACGGGTCGACACGACCAATGTCGTGTAGGGAAGAAGCGCCCCGAGGTACAGCTCATCGACCGCGCCTGACCGTGAGGACGCCGTGGCGGGCAGGTGTTCCGGGCTCGACGGGGGTCGACCGCCGTGCCACTCGTCGAGAAACCCGGCCCG
>CALBET010001194.1 GCA_937888665.1 uncultured Acidobacteriota bacterium | reverse complement strand
TAGCGGAGTCCGAGCTGCGGCAAGAGCGGGCGGAGAACATGGATGTGCTGGTTGGCGCAGACCAAGCTGAATCCGGCGTTCCAGCTGCATTCGTGGAGCTTCGCGCCGCCAGCCCCTTTGGCGTGGGTACGTTGCCGATTGCTGTCGCTGAGATCGAGCTCGCCAGGGCCGATGGTGCCCGAATCACCGTCCGCATGGCGGCAGAGCAGGGCTTCGACCTGGTGGCGCTGTCCAAGGGCTTCTTCCGGGGTGAATCGTGATTCAGATCACACCGCATATGCGCGTTCTGCTCGCCATCGAGGCGGTGGACTTTCGGCGCGGCATTGATGGGCTGGCCCGTACCTGTCGATCGGCGCTGGCGGCTGATCCGTTCTCGGGCACGGTGTTTGTGTTCCGCAATCGCAGGGCCACGGCGATCCGCATTCTGGTCTACGACGGTCAGGGGTTCTGGCTCTGCTACAAGCGGCTTTCCAAGGGTAAATTCAAGTGGTGGCCCCAGGCCGGTGACGACGCTGTTCATCCGCTGCAGGCCCACGAACTGCAGGTCCTGCTCCGAGCTGGCGACCCCACAAACGTCGGGGCCGCGCCCGAGTGGCGGTCGGTGACGCCGCGTGAATGATGCCTGCCCATTCCCCAGTTAAATCTTGACATTTGCATGACGTACGTCAAGGAGCGCATCGGGCCGAAACGGGTGATCTGGTAGGTCACCGGCAGCCGGAGAGATGCAGCGAATGAGTGCGAAGAAAGCCAACCAGCGCCCCTCACGCAAGAACAGAAGACGTGCGAAGCGGGGTCTGAAATCTCCGAAGCGGGTGGAGATCAGCGCGGACGCGTTGCGGGCCATCGTGGACCGCGCGCGCGACGCACTAGGCGCCGAAGACCATGCCGTGCTGTCGGCTGCTGTGGACACGCTGGCAGCGGTCACGCAGGAGCTGGAGGAGTCGGACGTGACGATTGGTCGCCTTCGTCGCATGCTGTTCGGACCGCAGTCGGAGAAGACACGGGACGTGGTCGGTGACGTCGAGACCGATGAGCAGACGCCCGAAGGCGATGCGCAGACGCCCGATACCAACGAGAAGACGCCCGATGCAGAGGACGACGCACCGACCGACGACGCGCCGGAAGCCAAGGTCAAGCCCGACAACAAGAAGAAGCGCAAGGGCCACGGTCGGCGCGGAGCCGATACCTACACCGGCGCCGAGCAGGTGGCGTGTGCCCACGGCGTCCTCGCCCATGGCGACCGCTGCCCCGAGTGCTTGAAAGGCAAGGTTTATATACAGAAGAAGCCAGCCGTCATCGTTCGCGTCCAGGGCGTCGCGCCCCTGCAGGCCACCGTCTACGAGCTCGCCCGCCTCCGCTGCAATCTGTGCGGAGAGATGTTCACCGCCGAAGCGCCAGCAGGCGTCGGAGACAGCAAGTACGACGAGACAGCCGCAGCCATGATTGCCCTGCTCAGATATGGCTGCGGGATGCCCCTCAATCGTCTGGAGCGACTCGGCGAAAATCTCGGAATTCCAATGCCATCGGGCACCCAGTGGGATGTCGTCGACAACGCCGCCAAGGCCTGCGAGCCCGTCTGGGACGAGCTCATCCGCCAAGCTGCGGCCGGCGAAGTTGTGCATATCGACGACACCAACGCCCAGGTCCTCGACCTCGACCAGCAGATCCGCGACGAGATCGCTCGCGGTGAAAAGGGACGCACGGGCATCTTCACTTCGGGCGTACTATCGAAGGTTGGCGGCCGGCAGTTGGCCATCTTCTTTACCGGGCGCCAGCATGCTGGGGAGAACCTCGCGAGCGTCTTGGCAAAACGCGCCGACAGCTTGGACCCGCCGATCGTGATGTGCGATGCTTTGTCGCGGAACACCTCACCGGGATTCGAGGCGATCGTGGCCAACTGTTTGGCACATGCGCGACGAAAGCACGTGGATGTGGCGGAGGCGTTTCCAGAAGAAGTCGCCCACCTCCTCAAGGAACTCGGCGCGGTCTACAAACACGACGCGGAGGCGCAGGAGGCCAACTTGTCGCCCGACGAGCGACTTCGGTATCACCAGGAGCGGAGCGGACCGATAATGGAGGAGCTGAAAGCCTGGCTTCAAGCCCAGTTCGACGAGCGGAAAGTGGAGGAGAACTCCACACTGGGTGGTGCCATCAAGTACATGCAGAACCACTGGACCAAGCTCACGCTCTTTCTCCAGAAGGCGGGTGCGCCATTGGACAACAACGCCTGCGAAAGAACCCTTAAGAGGGCCATTTTGCACCGGAGGAACTCTCTGTTCTACAAGACCGAGAACGGCGCGAAAGTCGGTGACCTGTTCATGAGCCTGATCTACACGGCCGAGCTCTCCAAAGTCCACTCGTTCGACTATCTGCTCGCGCTTCAGCGCCACGCGGTTGCGGTGAAGGCAGCGCCCGGCGATTGGATGCCCTGGAACTACGCCGACACACTGGCTCTGATCGGCGACCGTCACACCGTATAGCCATAAGCGGCGGGTTCGTGCCAGCCATGTGGCCGTCTCCGGGGTCACGCCGCGCATGAAAAAGGGCGAATACGCACGCTCACCGAAGGGACACGGAGCAGGTAGGCTGAGCTCTTCTCGCCGGCGGCCCTGACCCGAAGGTCTGCAC
>CALBET010001193.1 GCA_937888665.1 uncultured Acidobacteriota bacterium | reverse complement strand
GGTGAACGGCACCGGCTCGATGGCATAGGGGAGGAGTACGCCCGTGTCACGGTCCGGCCGATACACGGTGGTTAGCCGCTTGGCCCGCGCGCCGTCGGCCCAGAAGCCGGTACTGGTCATGCCGAGCGGGTCGAACACGCGTTGCTGGAGGAACTCTTCGAACGGGTGGCCGGACCAGATTTCGACGAGGCGGCCGAGCATCGTGGTGGAGATGCCGTAGCGGAAACGCGTGCCGGGGTCTTCGAAGAGCGGCACACGCGCCGCGTTTGCCACCATCTGGGTCAGCGGAATGGACCGGAGGCGGACCTCCTCGGTTTGGTAGATCGCCGAACTGCGGCTTCCGATGCCGGACGAGTGGGTGAGGAGGTGTCGCACCGTGATGTCGCCCACTCGTGGCCGGGTCCGTGATATGTCCGGGGCCTCGCCGTCGACAAACACCCGCTGGTCAGTGAACTCGGGGATGTACTGCGAGATCGGGTCGTCGAGCTGGAACTTGCCTTCCTCCCACAACACCATGACGGCGGCGCTGGTGATGGGCCGGGTCATGGAGTACAGCCGGAAAATGGCATCATCCGGCATCACGTCACCCGCCGCCAGGTCTCTCTGGCCAAGGGCCTCGAAATACACGAGCTTGCCGTGTCGGGCCACGGCGGCGACCACCCCGGCGACGCTGCCGGCGTCCACATGTGCCTGCAAGGCTTCCGTCGCCCGCATGAGTCCGCTCGAGGAGAGCCCGACGGACTCGGGTGTGGCCCGGGCAAGCTCTTGGGCCGCGCTCTGGGGCGCCATTGCCACGAGCCACACTAATGCGAACACGGTAGATGTGAGCTTCATCGGTAATCTCCCTGACTCGGCGCATCGTAGCAGCCCGTAGTGAAAGCCCCGCTGCATTCGACGGACGCTTTATCCCGGTTGACTGCGTTGCTTCTCGGTCAAATACCGCCCGTATTCTCCCTCGGCGCGCCTGGTCAACCGCGCAAATCGCCCGTCTCTGCGCAACGCGGGCTTTCACCACGGGCTGCGATCAGTTTGGCGGCGGAGGTGGGCGTGACCAACGATATAATCGAACGTTTCTGAAAATTTCAGTCACGTCTGAGCTTCGATCTCAGCCGCCTGACCGACCCTCGGAACGGTGACGTCGAGGTGTTCAACGTTAAGATTGTCCGGGCGCAAAGCACCTATCAGTTTACGGACCGGCTACTGTTGCGCAACATCACCGAGTTCAGTACATTCGATGACACGGTCGATCTCAATCTGCTCGTTACGTATCGCGTCAACGTCGGTACCGTGTTCTATGGCGGCTATGATGACCATTACCAGCAGGCCGACCGTTTGGGTAACGATGTCGACGGCGACGGGATCGACGACCCGTTTCTGCTGACGCAAGACTTTCGACGCACGAATCGAGCCGTGTTCATGAAAGTCCAATATTTGTTTCGGTACTAGCGGACCCGGTGGTCCGACAACGACGGGTGGAGAACCGCAGATGACCAGGAAGATGCGCATCGGCGTCGGTATGTCCATGGTGGCGGCACTTGGCATGACCGCGCCCCGCGCCATGGCACAGGACTGGCCGCAGTGGCGCGGACCGAACAGAGACGGGTCGGTCACGGGATTCACTGTCCCGACCGCCTGGCCGGCCGGGCTGAACGAACAGTGGTCGGTCGAGGTCGGGTTCGGCTATGCGTCACCGATTCTCATCGGTGACGTTGTCTACATGTTTACGCGTCAGGGTGACGACGAAGTGATGATGGCGCTTGACGCCGGGTCAGGGGCGACCCGTTGGAGCACCAAATATCCGGCGCTGTTCAACATGGTGGCCGCGACACAAAGGCATGGCCCTGGACCGAAGTCGACGCCGGCCTACGCCAATGGACGGCTCTTCACGCTGGGCATCAGCGGTATCGTGACCGCGTTCGACGCCGCCACGGGCCGCCAGTTGTGGCAGCGGCCACACGATGCGGTGGAGCCGCTGTTTCACACCGGCCAGTCGCCTTTTGTCGATGGCGACCAGGTGATTCTGCACGTGGGCGGCCACAATGCCGGTGCGCTGACCGCCTTTGACGCGGCCACCGGCGCAGAGCGATGGCGCTGGGACGGCGACGGGCCCGCGTACGGGTCGCCGATCGTCGTGGAGGTGGAGGGGGTCCGGCAGGTCATCACCTTCACGCAGGAGCACTTCGTGGGCGTCAACGCGGACTCTGGGCAGTTGTTGTGGCGTCGGCCCTACACGACCCAAGCGACCACCACCTCTCAGACACCCCGTCTGTATCAGGGGGACGTCATCGAGTCTGGTCGTGGCAACGGCATTACCCGGTTCCGGGTCGTCCGAGAAGGCAACGCCTGGACGACCGAGGATGTGTGGCATACCGACGAGGTGTCGCTGCACATGACCAACGGGGTGGTCGTCGACGGCGTCCTGTTCGGGTTGTCCCATCTCAACAGCGGGCAATACTTCGGGCTCGACCTCGACACCGGCGACGTGCTGTGGACCAGCGAACCCCGTCAGGCAGACAACGCCGCCATTCTCAACGTGGGGACGACGATCTTGTCGCTGGAAGACGACGCCGAGCTGGTCATCGTGCCGCACAGTCGGACCGGTTTCGAGCCGGTACAGCGGTACGAGGTGGCCGACAGTGCGACCTGGACCTTGCCCACGCTGTCGGGAAACCGGATGTTCGTCAAAGACGTGGAGTCGCTGACGCTCTGGACTGTTGATTAGACGGGGCTTCGCCCCGGACCCCACGCGGCCACTACGCGGGGACCCCGAATGCCCCACTCCGTGGCCGCGGGGCGCGCAGGTGCGCGCCCTGGCCCCGACGGGGCTGGGTGTAGTTAGTCGGGGCTTCGCCCGAACCCGACGCGGCTGCTGCGCGGGGACCCCGAATGCCCCACTCCGTGGCCGCGGGGCGCGCAGGTGCGCGCCCTGGCCCCGACGGGGCTGGGTGCAGTTAGTCGGGGCTTCGCCCCGAACCCGACGCGGCTGCTGCGCGGGGGGACCCCGAATGCCCCACTCCGTGGCCGCGGGGCGCGCAGGTGCGCGCCCTGG
>CALBET010001192.1 GCA_937888665.1 uncultured Acidobacteriota bacterium | reverse complement strand
TGCCATCGCCCTGAGCGGGCTTGGTAGAGACCTAGGACCCCGATAGTGTGTGTGAGCCGAAGTCATCGAACGCTCAAAGGTCCCGACAGTCAGCAGGAGACTGCATGATGCCCGAGATACCGGAACTCACCGTTGTCGAGCGCCAGCGGCGCCGCGGCGGGCGCGCGTAGAGCTGGTGGACCTTGCCGACCTGCCCCAGCTGCCTCAGAGGGCGGTGCTGGGCATGGAACATCACGACGGCATGGTGAACCGCTTGCCTGCCGCCAACGGCGCTGGCCGGGGACGCCGCGGGCGTGCGATGCCGGGAGCCGGCGTCAACTCCCGCCGCACTACCGCCAGGGCGTTGCCCGGCGGGAGAGGATGCACTAGTGGCCGTCACACCGACGCTGCGTGCGGAGCCCGCCGCACGACCCGAGAGAACCCGACGATGACTCGTCTGAGCGAGGAGGGGTTCTACGCGTGGGCGTACGGCGACCTGCTCGCGAACACCACCCGCGGGGTGCTGGCCGAGTACCTCGTGGCCACCGCGCTCGGCCTCTGCGACACCCCACGCATCGCGTGGAACCGATACGACCTCCAGATCGACGATGCCGAGGCCAGCGAGGCCAAGATCCGCAAGGTCGGCGTGGAGGTGAAATCGGCCGCCTACATGCAAGCCTGGACACAGAAGACCGGGCCCTCGGTGATCTCCTTCGACATCGCCCCCGCGGCAGGCTGGGACCACGACACCGACACCCACGCAGCCGGGCCTGTGCGCAGCGCCGCCGTGTACGTCTTCTGCCTGCTCTTCACCCGCGGACCCGACCGTCCCGACCCGCTCGATGTCGACCAGTGGGAGTTCTACGTGCTGCCCACGAGTGTCCTCAACCGTGAAAAGCCGACGCAAAAAAGGATTCGGCTCGAGCCGCTGAAAGACCTCCAGCCGACGGCGTGCACCTACGCCGGGCTCGCCGACGCCATCCGCGCGGCGGTGAAGGCCAATCGGCGCGAGGCAGGCCGTTGAATCCTGCCCGGAGGGCTCGTCCCGCCCTACGTGCCGCATCAGGAGATCAACGCCTCAACCGATGAGCCACTCGAGTGCGTGCTGGTGCGCAGCGACAACGAGACGGTCGTGGTGAACCTCGACATCGACTCGGTGGCCGATGAACCCGAGACGGTGCGCTGGATCGACCCGATTCACCGGTGACCGGCTGAGCGGCAACAGCGCCTCAGACCAGCAGCAACACGCCCTGCACCAGACTGACCGCCGCGGCCAGCAGGACCACGCCCACCGCCGCCGCCCACGTCGCCGTCGAGACGGACGCGCCGCCGTTGGCGCGGGCCCGCAGCACCGCCACACCGACGAGGGCGACCAGCAGTGCCACCGCCATGGCGGCCATCCTCGGCAGCAGATGCGGGTCGTGGCCGGCCATCAGCCGGTCGAAACCGGCGAAGTCACCGTCGGCCACCGCCCGGCCGTAGAAGGCGTCCTCGGTGCGTTGGTAGAACCACTCCCCGCTGGTCAACGGCGTCAGCAGTACGTTGGCCGCCGCTAACGCCACTGCGGGCCAGACGAAGCGGCGGGCCGCCGGTCGCAGCACCACAGCGACAGCCAGGACAGCCGTCAGGATCGGCAGGAGGGCAAAGAGTCGCACACCGCTCAGGTTAAGGCGCGACCATCTACAGTCGCCTCACGGGGCGCGCATCAGAAAGGGATTTCCGACCATGATCACAACGCCATCAGCGAGAGTGTGCTGAGGATGCCGGTGAGGATCAGCGGCCGGAAGGCGTTGGTGGCGGCCGCTCTGGCCGCCGTCAGCGCCGCGGCGCTGGTCGGCGTCGACGAGGACCCGCTTCGGGGTGCACCGAGCCGGATCGCGGGCCCGTATGCGAATCTGCTGGACGATTCCACCGATCTCGGTCCGGCCCGCGACAGCGACGTGCAGCTGACGGCAGCGCTGCGCACTGCCGCCCGGCCCGGTTCGCTCATCAGCTGGGCGGGTGAGCACGGCTTGGCGGTGCGCTGGGACACCGGCGATGAGTGGGCGTTCGTCGAGGGGCCGGCAGCGTCGGTGGCGGGCGCCTTCGGGGTCGAGGTGCACGACTACCAGGGCCGGCAGGGCCAGGTCTTCTATGCCTCGCCGCAGCAACCGGCGGTGCCGGTTGCGCTGCATGATGAGGTCGCCGAACTCGGCCGGATCCTCGGGTACACCCCGCACCGCGAGAAGACCCGCTGGCAGCTGCCGCGAGAGGTGCCCGAGCAGGCCTTGACACCGCAGGCACTGCTGCGCACCTACAACATCGAGCCGTTGCGGGCCGCCGGGTTCACCGGCAAGGGCTCCACCGTGGTCGTGTTCGCGTTCGACGGATTCGACCAGGCCGATCTGGACACCTTCGCCGACACCTTCGCGCTGCCCCGGTTCATCCCCGAGGTGGTGGACGGACTGCCGCCGTCACGGCGCGGCGAAGCCGCGATGGATCTGCAAGCCGTGCACGCGATCGCCCCCGATGCCAAGAAGGTATTGGTCAATGCCCGGCCCACGGTGGAAGGCGACGGGGCCTTCGAGAAGATTGCGGCGATGCTCGCCGACACCGACCGGCGCTATCCCGGGGCGGTCTGGACCTTCTCCATCGGCTGGGGTTGCGACAGGCTGATCACCGCGGCCGACCTGGTCCCGGTCCGCGCTGCGCTGGTCGCCGCGCAGCGCAACGGGACCACGGCGTTCGACGCCAGCGGTGACCTGGCCGGCCTGGAATGCAAAGGCGGGCAGGAGTGGTCGACACCACCGCATGAGGACAACATCGGACTCGACGCCATCGCCTCGCTGCCGGAGATGACATCGGTGGGCGGCACGACGCTGTCCACCGATGCGGCCGGAAACTGGATCGAGGAGACCACCTGGTTCGATGCGCCGCTGTCGCAGGGCACCGCCGGCGGGGTGTCCAACCTCTACCAGCGCCCGGCCTGGCAGGCCGCACTCGACGTCGGCCAGGGCGCGGGACAGCGGCTGACCCCGGACGTCTCGGCG
>CALBET010001191.1 GCA_937888665.1 uncultured Acidobacteriota bacterium | reverse complement strand
CGTGTCGTTCTTGGCCAAACTGCCAACGGCCTTCCGCCGTCTTGGGCATGCCTCGCATCAGCGGCCGCCAGTGGAGCCGACGGGTACATGCCGACTTCGGCGGCGCGGCTACATCCCGCCGGCAGTCTGGCCATCCCGATTAAGCAGCCGGGGAGCGATGATCTTCACCTTGTTTGTACTGGCGAAAGCGCGGTGAGTTTGGGTGGCTCAGACGTCGCTCTTCATCTCAAGCCATGGGGCCATCTGGCCAGTATTGAGAATGAGGCCGTCGCGTCTATGCTCAGGAAAGGTGCCTCGGTCACGCAGGAAAGACTCATCGTCCTCAATCGTTGGCACGTTGAAACGGCATGCCCGGTTTGCGTCGATGACAGAAACACGCATGAACTGTGTGAGTGCAACACAGTGAGAAACCTATGCAGCGAACCGCTGCTCCTAGTCGACTCAGAATATCTGCGGACGCTTGAGCGCGGGGCGCGGAAGCGAGACGCCAGTATTTCGCAAACACTGACCGTGGACCTACCTGCGACGACCGGGATCACGCCCCCAGCAATTGAGCCAGAGCTATTGGGTACAGAGGCGCAGCCAGGGCTACCTTGGCTCAGAATAGCCAGGAATACATGGGGTAGTAGTGAGGAGCCCCGATGGCCTCATTCCGTTGAGATGTTGGCCTACCTTGCAAAGTGGGAACTTGCCGAGCCGACGATTCGACTGAGATTTCCCCCAGAATTTTACGGAACTGTCGTGGCTGTGACTGTAGCCCCAGTGTTTGGGCGCTACGGTGAGCCGATGAGTTGGCGTGCGGTAGTTCGAATCCAGCGACGGCCGACCTACGCCCGCGCACTACTTCCCGATGGGCGATGCGTAGCGGTACAGGCCATGCGAGTCGAGAACGCACCCTATCGCGCAAAGACTGGGTCACCAGTGCCAATAGTGCTGGTGGATGGGCTTGGCCGACACCAAGACAGTGGTTCAGCCCCATCCGACTTGCCGTCATTCCTCGATGGAATGAGCGGTGAAACCTTGGAATACCGCGTCCTGGACGGTGCCGTCGGTTGGCTGCCAGCCTTGCCAGACATTGACCTCAATCGGGCCTCACACTTTCGACTCATGGACAATGAACCGGTCGCCTTGCCTGCACATTTGACGATGTCTGAAACTGACCGCCGGTGGCTGCGGCTTGCTTACCCGACCGTTGCTGTGCAGGTCGAACGGTCCGTGCGTCAAACCGACCGGACAAGCGCCGGTTGGGAGCCGGCAATGGGCGCAATTCTCGCGGATCTCAAGCTGACGGCGACTCAAGACTATATTGCGCAACACGCCATCATCCGAGGCCATTCGAGAAAGGAAGAACTCAAGGAGCGACTCACCGATCCTGTTCGGACCCAAGTGACGCGAACACGAATGGACCACCGCGGGAATGTCGGAGGGTTCGCGTGGCAATGCCGCTGTGGTTCGCTGGCGGGCTCAAGATTCGCGACAAACGTTTGCGGAGTATGCAGCACAATTGTTCAAAAGACCGACGCTGGCGGCAATAGATGGTCCTGCGAATGTGAAGGTATCGTGAGGAGCAGGAATACACGAGAAGTCTGTAGTGAGTGCCGGCGGTCGGTGTCGGCGCGGCAGGCGAAACGAAGCGAACTTTCTAGAATTCAATGTCAGCTGCCAATCGCAGTACTTCATCCTTGGCGTCGCCGAGAGGCTGCTGCCTTGCTTGGACTTCATGAAGACGAGCTGGGGCCTCTCCTAAAGGCCCACGGGTCGACCGCAGTGTTGCGTGCCGCCTCGGCCGCCCTAAAAACCCGGCCAGACGCCGCAATTGCCGCACGCATAGCGCGTGAGGCGGACCCAACAACGCGCACTAAGCTTGGCATGGTCGCATTCGAGTTGGGGCGATGGGTTCAGGAAAGCGATCTCGAACTCGCTCTGGAGAGCGTACCTGTGGTGCCCGCTCGCTTCCTGACGTGCGGGTTGCCAGCCGGCGCACCCCGCGTGGTTCACGGAGGATTGAGCGAAGGTTACCGGGCGCTGCGTCATGCCATCGAACAGGCAGAACAACTCGCAGCTTCCACATCCAAAGGGGTGCGGTTCTCGGCCACGGTAGCCCTACAGGCAGCTGTTGACAGTCTCTACGGCCCACTGGATAAGCCGGCTGCCTTCGTCAACTCACTCGCCGCGTTGGTGATGAGGCTTTGGCCCCTGTCTCGCCGCGGTGATATTGCGACTGCTGTCCCCTGTCTAACCCGCCGCACCGACAATCTTGAAGTTCCCGTCGGTTCAACATTGGCAGAGGTCGCAGGGATTGCGTGCCCACGGACTGAACGCCAACCGCTGC
>CALBET010001190.1 GCA_937888665.1 uncultured Acidobacteriota bacterium | reverse complement strand
TGCATCCCGTCCACGTGCAGGGCGTCTCGTGGATTCCGGGTCGAAACGACAGTTTGCTCGGGCTCTCGGTCATCGTGGCCGCGCTCGCATGGGTCTGGTACTGGCAGGCGCCCGGACGCGGGCGGTGGGTCCTGCAATCCGTCGCGTTTTTCTGTGCGCTGCTCATCAAGGAACCGGCGTTCGTGCTGCCGCCGTTGCTGCTCGGGCTGGTCTGGGCGCGGGACGACGACGCTGATTTCCTGAGGAAGCTGCGGGCCAGATGGATGGCGGTGGCGGTCGGGTGGACGGCGCCGGCAATCAGCTGGTTCGTCTTGCGGTGGCTCGCGTTCGACAATCCGGCGCCGGTCATCCCGCGGCTGGTCGACAACATCGCGCAGGCCGGTCTCGTACTCATCCACTACTTCGGCAAGACCGTGATCCCGGTCTCACTCCGAACTGTGGCTGACCTGCATGCGCCGCTGTGGCCCGGCTTGCTGGTCCTGACGCTCATCGGCGTGGCGCTGGCGCGCGTGCGACCGGGACGAATGCTGTGGCTGGGTCTGAGCTGGTTCGCCCTGATGGTCTTTCCCACGCTGCTGGCGGGTCACGACTTCTTCCTGGAGGAACGGCTGTACGCGCCGCTGGTCGGCATGCTGCTCTTCCTGCTGTATACGCTCGAGTCGACCAGGTTTCACACGACCCGAATCGGCCGCGCCGTGCTGTCGGCCTGGATCGTGCTCTTCGTGGTGGTCGGATTCAACAGATCGCAGCAGTTTGCGGACCGATGGTCACTGTGGGAGTCGGCGGTCGGGCAGTCACCGCGGTCGGCGTTCGCCGCGAACAACCTGGGCGCGATCTATTTCCTGGACCAGCGGTATGACGAGGCGAGGGTGCAATACGAGCGGGCGCTCGCGCTCGACCCGACTGAACCGATGGTGCGCAACAATCTTGGGCAGGTGTACCACCGGCTGGAAGACTTGGATACCGCCGCCACCTATTACCAGGCGGAAATCGAGCACAGTCCGTGGTACCCGAACAGCCACTACAACCTGGGCATCCTCTGGGCTCAACTGAACCGCCTCGACGACGCCGTGGGCGAGTGGGAGACGGCGATCACGATAGACCCGGACTATGCGGCCCCCTACGAGATGCTGGCTCGGTACCACCGGGAACAAGACAATCCCGAACGGTTCCAGCACTACCTCGACGAACTGGGCAGACTCGGGCTCAAACTCGACTGACCGGCCCTCTGGCAGCGGTGTTGTCCAACGACGCAGCGGAAGGCCCCAGGCGCCTCACAGCTTCCGGGTCACTGCACATGCAATAAGAGAGGCGTGTGATCCCGTCGTCGCTAGCGACGACGCTGGAAGCTGGTTCCCAGCCCACCGTCTCAAGAGACAGGCTCTGAAACGCATAGAGCGGTCCTGAACTGGCTCTCAATGCCAAGTCAGCACCGCTATTGCGGAGGTGGCCCCCAGCCAGGAGGTCTGGCGGCTGGGGGCCCCTTCAAACACGGCCCGACACGTCGTCGGTCTCTTCGGACGTGCGGACGACGGGGTCGGTATCTAGCCGCCGAGGCCGAACACGAAGGCGAACGCGGCGCGGATCTCGTTGTAGTCCTCACCGGCGGTGTGCAGCGACGAGCTGGAAGATTCGTCGTTACCGAAAAGCACCCGACGGTAGTCGATCTGAACCCTGAACCCTAGGTTGTCGCGGACCGGGACATCAACCCCGGCGCCAGGCATGAAGGCAAAGTTCGTCGACGTATGCGAGAAGAACTCGATCTTCCGTACCGAGCGCACGACACCGCCCATGATGTGGACGAAGGGACGCACACCGCCGCGCGACGCGAATGCTATGCGCGGGCCGACCATGCCGCTGACCGACACCGTCTTCATGCCGCACGTGGTCAAGGTCGGCGAACACCACTGGGCCTCGGCCCGGTTGTTCGAGAACCCCTGGAATTCCTGGCCTGGTGTCGCCGGAACGACCCCAACCAGGCATTCCGCCGGCTGGGACAAGGTTGGAATCCCGATCGATTCGATGCCGCCACAGACGTCCTGGCCCGTGTGGTACTGGCCACTGACATCGAAGGCAATCGACAGCTTGTCCGACACGTCCACCGCGCCAGTCCCGACCCAGCCAAGCGGCAAGGTAGAAGACCCGACTGCGATGTCGTTGTTCCCGAGGAACGAGTAGCCGATTCCCCACGAACCCTTGGTCTGCGCCGCTGCGGGGCGAGCCAGGGTCAGGGAGAAGGCCGTAAGGATGAGACCGAGTACCACCAACCGGATTCGCATTTCCAAAACCTCCTGAGTACGGGCGATATTCCATCTTTCAACGCGGTCGCAAGCAGACGACTCTCGAAAAACAGTCTGCGGATATCAGCCCTGAGCCGCCAGAGAATATCAGCCATGAGCGGCACAGTCAATTGCCAACTGCGCCCACAGAGTAGCTTATCGAAACCACCCGTTCTTTCGTCCACCCCTTTTCGCGAAAATCCAGACGCCGCACGGCGTACGTCCCCGGGGTGACCAGACGGCGGTTAGTCATGAGATCAGTTGCCGGGCAGATACGCCGGTGGAGGCTCCTTGACCGGCGCGTTCTTCTTGTACGGCGGAACATCGACATCGGAGGGCAAGGCAAAATCTTGCCTTGCTGATGGGCGCGTCGTCAGCCTGAGCCTAGCGGCCTGGTCCAGGGAACAACTGGACCAGGGAGGTGGGAGGTTCGCGCGCACCAGAACCGGCCTATTCGGCCGCGACGATCATGATCTTGTCGAGCTCCGCCTTGTTGGCCGGCAGTTCGGTCTCGCCGGCGGGGTAGCTGTTTGAATCCAGAATGTAGGCGAGCACGTCGGTGTATTCCTCGTCGGTCAGACGTCCCGGCCCGTCTTCCGGCATCGTCGTCTTGATCCGCTCGAACATCGAACCCACTGGCAACTCGGTCCAGAAGACGATGAAGTCGCTCCCGGCGATGCCCGGCGCCATCTCGCCCCCTTTCAACTCGGGGCCGTGACAAGACCCGCAGTTTTGGCCATACACCAGCCTGCCGCGACGGGCCTGGGCCGAGGTAAACACGCCATCCAGGATTGTGCTGCTTGTCTCCTGCGCAGCCACCACAACCGCCCCAGCAGGTTCACCCACCGGCCCGCCGGTCGCCAGACCGCTCACGGTGGCACACGCCAACGCCAACCCAACCGACCCAACGACCACCAACCTTTTCATTCGTCGTCTCCTGGTGCACCGCGCCGCCCGTGGGCGCGAATGGTTTCCGGTACATTCTGGCATTCCGGCTCAAACCCAATCAACCCGCCTTCGCTCGCCCTTCACGGTCCCGCCGCGAGCTTCGGCGGCCAGCCCCGCCTGGATTGACGGGTGCCGGCGGGATCGCCAGGCCTTCGGGGCGACCGGTCGCTCCGTGCCACACGCGTTACACGCGTTGAAGGAGGCACTCGAAGTCGTAGCCTATTTCGCACCAGCCGGGGAGGGCGTCCACCTGCTTCATGGCGCGGTGATAGTGATAGTAAGGCGGCCAGCTCTTGAACCCGCGATGACGCGTGGCAATCTCCTGGTCGATGCGCGCGGCCAGTTCCTCAAACCGCGCGGCGTCGTCTGGCGCGGCGTCGTCTGGCGCGGCGACGCCCGGCGCGCCAGGTCTCGACATCGTCTCTGCTGGCGGAGCCGGCCGAACGAAACGCCGCTGCCCCGGCAGGCGTCCCAGTGCTCGTAGCCCGCGGGTGATGCCGATCATCCGCATGCGGTGGCACCGGAAACCACATTCCTCGAACAGCCGCAGCAAGTGTCGACGGCAGAAGAACGAGAGGTGCCCCTGGTCGAGCACGGGGGGCGTGGCGCCGGCCTGCCGCGACGCCACGACCAAGGGTCGCAGATTCGCTTCGCCGTTGGGCGTGACCAGCCGAAGCCAACCGCCCGGTCGCAGCACCCGTCGTGTCTCGTCGAGATGCGCGCGAGGGTCGCCCACATGCTCGAGCAGATCCTTCTGAATGACGGCGTCGAACGCCGCATCCGGAAACAGGGCCTGTTCAAGGGTGGCGCAGGCCACGTCGATGTCGTACCGCGTGCTCGCGTAGTGGGCCGCGAACGCCGACGCATCCACACCCTCGACGCGCCAGCCTGAGCGTTTCAGACCTGCCAGGAGGAACCCGAGTGCGCACCCCACCTCCAACAATCGCCCCTGCGACCCCAGGCGCCGCAGCCAGCGGTTCAAGAAATACGCTTCACGCTGGCGGCGTTGAAATTCGCGCGCATAGTCCGCGTACCCGACCGGAGACCCGGCATCGAAGTAGTCGCTGGGATACAACGCCTTGATCTGGTCGGCGGTCAACCGTGGGCGGACCTGGCGGAAACCACAGCGCCGACACCGATGCACCTGCACCCGCCTCCTCCCGATGAGGCTGACCTCGAGCAGCGGATGCATCTCGGTCGCGGTGCAAATGTCGCAGGACTCTGGCATGGGTTTGGCCATATAAGGAAAGGATGAGGCGGTGGGTCCCCAGCGCCAGGCGCGCGCGCCCACCCCCGCGCGCTCACCCACGCCGTGGCCTGACCAGGGAGGCGCCCCCGCCATGATATCGTTCCCCGCCATGACTCCTTCGACGCGTGGCAACTCCCGCCGCCTGTTTGCCCAGGCCAAACGTATTCTTCCGGGCGGCGTCGACAGTCCGGTTCGGGCGTTCTCGGCGGTTGGCGGCACCCCGCCGTTCATCCGCCGGGCGCGTGGCGCCCGCCTCGTCGACGAAGATGGTCGGTCGTACGTCGACTTCGTCATGTCGTGGGGCCCACTCATTCACGGGCACGCCCCGGCCGGACTGACCCGGGCCCTTTCCGAGGCGGCCGCACGGGGCACCAGCTTCGGCGCCCCGACTGCCCTCGAGGTAGAGCTGGGCCTGGCCGTCCGTCGCCTGATGCCGTCAATCGAGCGAGTCCGTTTCGTCAATTCCGGAACCGAAGCCACGATGAGCGCGCTGCGCCTCGCGCGTGCCGCTACCGGGCGAGACCGGATGATCAAGTTCGCCGGGTGCTATCACGGCCATGGAGACGCATTCCTCGTGCAGGCCGGCTCCGGGGCCACCACCTTGGGCGTGCCCACCAGCCCTGGCGTGGCACGGGCCGTGGCCGCCGACACGCTGGTGGCACGCTATAACGACCTCACTTCGGTCGACAGGTTGTTCAAGAAACACCAACATCGCGTCGCTGCGCTGATTGTCGAGCCCATCGCGGGCAACATGGGCGTCGTGCCGCCGGCGCCCGGTTTTCTGGAAGGACTCCGTGAGCTGTCTGAACGACATGGGGCGATCCTGATCTTCGACGAAGTCATTTCCGGGTTCCGGGCCGGCCCCGGCGGCGCCCAAGAACGGTTCGGCGTGCGTCCGGACTTGACTTGCCTCGGCAAGATCATCGGGGGGGGGCTGCCGGTTGGCGCGT
>CALBET010001189.1 GCA_937888665.1 uncultured Acidobacteriota bacterium | reverse complement strand
CGCCCCGTTCACCTGTCCGCAACGCGCCGCACCGAGCACCGCTCGATCCAGATCGGCGGGTCGCTCCAGAAGTGTCGCCGTCACGTTGTTCCAGATGCCCTGCACGTCGGGGTCGCCCCAGGGCGTGTGCGGCAGCCCCCTGGCGGCGGCGGCCGGCGCAGGTTGCGCGGTCGGGAGACCGGGCGCGAGCAGGACGGCGAGCACCATGAGCACAGCGGCAATCCATCGATGAGTCATCGGATACGTCTCCTGGTCCTTCTCGAAGTCTCCGCGCAGCATCATTCGATTCGGCTCCACTCCACCGTGCGACCCAGCAGGCGTACGCCAAGCCAGCCTCGCACCCTGAGCACGCCGTCCTCCAACTCGAGATCGGCTTTGTATTGCTTGCCGTTCTCCGGGTTGTAGATGCGGCCCTGCTTCCACTTCTTGCCATCAAACACGAAGTTCAAGATGAAATTGGCGCCTACGAGGGGCCGGTCTCGAAGGGCCGGGTCCGGGTTTTCGGAGTCGACGCCGCCGGAGGGCGGTTCCTCGTAGAAGTGCATGAACTTGCCGTGGTACAGGCCGTCGCGTTCATACATCTCGACGTGCGCGCCATCGCGGGTGTCCCACAGACCGATGATGTCGCCAGGCAGGTCGTCAGCCCACGCCACCCGAGGGACCCACCCCACCACGAGCATCACCATGGCCATGGCCATGGCCAGAGCCATGCCGGCTGGCCCGACAGCTGACTGCACCCGCATCCGCTACCTCGATGCGGCCGCTTCGGCCGCCGCTTCTTGTTGACGCGCCCCCGCCAGGATGTTGTAGAGCCCGTAGTTCCCCTCATGGCAGGCGTACTCGAAGAGTGGAAACTCGCTCTGCACCATCGGGATCCGGTAGGTCCACGGCTGCGCCCACGCATTCGGGTCTTCGACCGTCACTTCATACTGTAAGGTCCCCTCAGACGCGCGAGTGAACCGTTCGGTCAGTTGGAGCGCCGACGTGGTGAGGCCGTCCCGAAAGCTCGTTTCACGCAGGAAGTTGGTGGTCTCGACGACCAGCGTATCGCCCTCCCAGCGCCCACGCGAGTCGCCCATCCACTGCCGCACACCCTCTGGCAGGTGTGGCCGGCCGTCGAGTGGGATGACCCGCGAGCTGTGGACCATCTCGTTCAACAACACCACGTAATCCTCGGTCTGCGTGACCTGCACGTTCTGGTTGTAACCGGCGGGCGTCATCGGCGGACCAGAGTTGAAGCCGAGAATGCACCTCACCGCGAACAGACCGGAGCCGAGGTCGTCGACGAACCCGCCGTAGGTTGGTGAGTGGCGATCGACCCCCTCCCTCGCTCGGAGCGCCGCTTGCTCCTGTGCCGCAGCGGCGGGCGTCAGCGGCGGCACGCGTCCGTCTGGCGGGTCGACCACCAGCGATGTCTGCCTCGTCTCGCTGACCTTGTTCCCAGGGTCGAACCAGAACTGGTTGTAGTTGCCGACGATGTCCGCCGGCTCCTGGTCGTCCCGTACGGCGAACTCGGCGAGCCGAGCGGCCTCGAACGCCGACGCGTCTTCGTCAGTGAAGAACTCCTGCTCGGCCAGCTCACTCGGCCGCTCAAACGGCGTCAGCGTCCGAAAGTCCCACACGCCGTTCAGGTCCGGTGCGCCCCACGCCGTCCGGGGCGGATCGGCCTCCGCGGCGCGTCGGGCCTGCGCCGCGGCCGGGGTCACGGTCAGAAACAGGCCACACACCAGCATGCACGTCGACGGGAGCAATTGTGTAGTCACGGGCGTAATTTTACTCCTCAAGCACCCTGATGGACAGGGAATAGGCTCGCGAAGAACGAACAGGGGCAGGGCTCTCACGGCGCCTTCCGGGCCACGAGTTCCACCGGGGCCAGGGTACCGCTCGCGATGCTGCCAACCATGTTGGCGATTTTGCCGGGCGTGGTGTCGCCCATGAGGATGTGCAGGCCGAGGGGCGGCGGGCCGCTGGACCCGACGGTGCGTGCCTTGAGGGTCGCGAAGAACTCGAGGGCGAAATCACGACGGTTGCGTTCGGCCGTGATGGTGAATTCGGCCGCCCGCAGGGCCAGCCGATAGTCGTCCACGGCAGCCACGGCGCTGGTCGCTGGCGTCGCGGCCCATGGCACGGGGTAGGTCAAGTCGCCCTCGCCTGTTCGCATCACATCGTAGATCCCGAAGCAGGCGCCGGGCCGCAGCACCCGATGCACTTCCGCGCAGAGCTCCCGCTTGTCGGCGATGTTCATGCCCACATGCAGCATGTACGCGCCGTCGAAGGACTCAGCGTCGAAGGGCATGCTCAGGGCGCTGCCCTGCCGCAGCGCGACCCGATCGCCAAGGCCGACCCAGTCGCACAGGACCTGACCCGTGGCGACGAACTCCTCCGTGAGATCGATGCCGGTGACGTGACAGCCAAACCGGGTCGTGGCGAACCGCGCACTACCGCCAAGGCCACACCCGACATCGAGGACATGTTGGTCCGGGGTCAGGCCGAGCTGTCCGAGAACGTGCTCCGTGGCCCGGCGCCCGCCGATGTGGAACTCGTCCACCGGAGCGAGCTCGTCGACCGTCACGGTCGCCGGAGTTTTACTCAGTCTCGCGACGCCGTCACGAATCGCGGCGAGGAGCCCCGCGCTCGTGTAGTGTGCGGAGACGTCCTCTTCCGGCACAACGTTCCCCTTTCTATCGGCCTGACCACGCCGCCCCCGGCGGCTCTAGTCCGGCACGGGGAAATACGCGATCCGCTCGCCTCGGTACGTGCCAAGCCACATCTCGTTCCCGATCTGGATGGCCGTCGTGCTCGCGGCGAACCCGTCGATGAACGGGTGTTCGAAGAGGGGCTGGACGGCCAGCGTGTCCAGGTCGATGCTGGCCACGTTCGACGTTTCTTGTGACACGTCTCGCGGTGTCTGCACGTGGCCGGGCCCGGCGGCGAATATCACGGAGCCGTCGAGTGACATGCGCAGGTTGTCGGGTCTGAACTCCAACCCGACCACCGACTTCTGCACCGGCGTCTGCCCACGAGACAGGCGCGTGACCTTGGACTCCGCGAACCCGGCCACGTACAGCCAGCGCCCATCGCTCGAGACCTCCAGACCGTTGGGGGCGGTGTCGTCGCTCCCGGGCACCTGCCGCCACCCGGTGTCGGCGTGCCATTCCCACACGTCTCCCGTCGCCGGACTGGTCGCCACCAGACCGCCCCCCGGCAGCGCCACCACCGAGTTGAAGCCGACCGGCTCTGGCGCAACGGCGCATCCCACCCATGTCAACGTCGGACGACTCGCCCGGGCATCCACCTCGAACACCTCGATCGACTCCCGAGATCCGTGATGGACGACGTAGAGCCTATGCACGCTGCCCGATCCTGGTGTGAGATAGAGACCGTGCGCTCTGAAGTCGTCGCCCTCTTGCGGATCGATCGGACCAGGACACGTCGGGTAGGCCGCGGTGTCGGGCCGCTCGTTCCGTGTGGGTGTCGGGAACAAGAGCGTCGCGGTCTTGTCTCGCACGTTGACCAGGTGAATCCGGCCGCCCTCCTGATCTCCGGAGGCAATGACCCACTCCGCACCGGGGACGACGGCCAGATCCTCGGGGCTGATGAGGTCGCAGATGAACCGCACGTCTCCGACCGCGTCGCACGTGACGGCGCTCCGCTGGACGAGACCCAAAGACATCGACACCGCAATGGCCAAGACCAGCGACGGCATTACGCTCACAGACAATAATTTCACGACATTCCTCCCGGTGCTGTCACCCCTGCGGCCACGAGCCGCTAGTTTCCCGTGCCCTTCGTGACAAGCTTCTGCACGCGCCAGTTGATGAGCTCGGCGACCCAGATCTCGTCCTCCGATGGGCACGCGATGCCATGAATCCACCCGAACTCCCCGAGGTTACGGCCGGGCTGGCCGTACACGCCGAGCACCTCGCCCTGGAGCGACACCTTGTACACGCGGCTCGGATAGATGTCGCCGACGAAGAGCACCGGATCCGGCCCCGGCGTCATACAGAGGGCGTCAGGCGCGCCCGGTGCCAGGGAACCAGTCGTCCCGTCCGGATTCTCGCCTCCATAGACCACCTTGCCGCGCGTCGTGTCCACTGGCACGTCGATGTGGAACTCGCGCACGTAGGTGCCGTCAGGATCAAACACTTGGATCCGGCGGTTGCCGCGATCAGCCACGTAGATCTCGTCAGCCGGAGACACGGCGATACCGTGCGGCGTGTCGAACTGTCCAGGACCGCTTCCAAGCGACCCCCAGCTGGTCACCCACTC
>CALBET010001188.1 GCA_937888665.1 uncultured Acidobacteriota bacterium | reverse complement strand
TGGTGGTTGGTGCTCGTTGGTCTCACGCTCGTCTATGGGGTGGTCGTGACTGCGGGCGCCGTTGACACCGCGTGGCGCCGCCAACGCTGGGACCTGCTGTGGAGGCTGCCCGCGGTGTTCGCGATTGTGCACTGGTCGTGGAGTCTTGGGTTCGGAGTACATCTGGCTACCGTGGGGTCCTGGCCTCGGCGGCCCCCAGGAACCGGGACACGCCACGACCATGCGTGGTAACGAGACCGTCCCCTCCACTGCGCGGTGTGCCGGTGGTCTGACGGAGAGGGCGGTGCCCGCTGACGACGCCGGCGGTGTCGTGGCCCGACTTGGACCCGAGATCCGGGATCCCGGCCGGCTCCTTGCTCTGATCGTCCTCGTCTTTCTGCTCCGGGGCGCGTTCGCCATCGCGGTCGTGCCGCCGTGGCAGCATCCTGACGAGCCGCAACACCTCGCCTTGGTCCACATCCTGGCCAGACAGACCAGGTTCGACCTGTCCGACCGCCGGGACGTCGACGTCGAGCGCCGCATTATCGAGTCGATGCGTGATCATCAATGGTGGCGGCACTACGAGGAACTTGCGCCCGATCCACTGCCGGCGAGCTTCTCAGAGATCTCGGAACATATTGCGGCGATGGCGACAGCGCCGCCGGTGTACTACGTGCTGGGTGCTGGCCTGCTCAGGCTGGCTGAGATCGAAGAGCCGGTGGCCCAGAGTTACGCGCTGCGGTGGATGGCGCTCGGGCTTGCCGTCCTGACCCTGCTGTGCGTCTGGGCCGGTAGTCGCCGGCTGTTCGGCACCTGGGTGGCAGTCGGGGCGACGCTCCTGCTTGCGCTGCATCCCCAGTTTGTCCTGTTCTCGACGGCGGTGAACCCGGCCACACTGGTGAACTTGTGTGGTTCCGTGTTCTGGTGGCTGGGTGCACGGCTGCTGACCGGAGGATCGACCATCTCGAGTGGGATCGGGCTGGTGGTCGTCACCGTCATCGCGCTTTTTACGAAACGGGCGGGGGCTCCCTTGTTGGTGATGTTGGTCGCGGTCCCGATGGTGGCCTGGTTCCTCGGCCGGCACCGCGCGTGGCGTGTCACCTGGCCCGCAGTGGCGGCGACGGTGGGCTGCCTCGGGCTGGCGGGACTCGTCGCCGCGTTCCGGTTCGGAGACGAGTTCAATCGCTTGGGCGAGCATTGGGCCTATGCACTGACCTGGTCCTGGGCCGAGCGAGCCCGCGACTGGTTGTTCTTCCGGCGCTTCACCGCCAAATTGCTCGACAGCGCGTGGCTGGTGGCCGGCTGGCTCCGTTATCCAGCGCCGTCCGAGTGGCTCATGCTGCTGCGGCTGCTGACGATCGCCGCGATGGTCGGGTGCCTCGTTGGGGCTCGGCGTTCGGACCTGGCGCCTTGGCGGGCCGGCCTGGCCCTGGGCGGAGCCTTGGTGATGATACAGACCGCCGGTGTCTACGTCGGCATCTACATGAACGGGTACGGTCCCCAGGGACACTACCTGTTCCCGGCGGTCGGTCCATTCATGGCCTTGTTCTGGGTCGGTATCCACAGCTGGTGGCCACGTCGCTACTGGCCGGCTGTCACCGTCGCCGTGACGGCGTTTCTGGTTGCGTTCGACGCGGTCGGATGGGCCTGCGTCATCATCCCGGCGTTTCTCGGGTAGTCGAACTGGCAGTGGTACTCCGATGAGCGATGCTCGAGGCGGGTCGGTGCGTGGCCAAGGGCGCGGGGCCTGCGCCGCGCTCGTCGTCGTGGTCGTCTCGATGCTGATGGCCGAGGTGTACCTCGTCGTGGGGAGATCCGTCGGACTCCCGCGCGTGCCACGGACGGCGGAAAGTTTCGAGGTCGAGGGTCTCGCCAGAGGCCATCGTGTGAGTCAAACGTTTCTCCTGGGGGCCGGCGGCTTCGATGGCGTACGGCTCAGTACCGCGGTGCGCGGGGCGTCCCACGACGGAGCCATCGCGCTGGAACTCTACGAAGTGCCGCGGGATCGGGACGGGGTGGTTATCGACGGAGCCCAGCGGCTGCTCTTTCGTGACCGCGTGCCTGTTCGCACCGTGATTCGTGAACCAACGTTCCTGTTCCGGTTTCCAGCCATCGACGGGTCGGCTGGTCACTTCTATCGGCTGGACGTGTGGATGCCGGAGCCCCGAAACGACGACGGCGTCAGTTTGTGGGCCACGGACGGACGGTGGTCGGAAGGTGGGTCCTTGTTCATCAATGGCCAGAGCGGCTACGCCGAGTTGGTCTTCGAGACACACGCGACCCGCGCGACGGTGTGGGGCCGATTGCGGCATCGTTTCGGGCGCCGAGGTCTCGCCGCCCTCCTGTTGCTCGTCGTGGGTGCCCACGGTGCGCTGGTCGTGGTCATACGCAGTCTCGTGACTGCACCCCCTTCCTTGAAGACCCCCGTCGGCTAGCGTTTCGCTCTGGCTCCGCCCGCGCTGACACCCGATCGCGAACGGACACCGACTCGGCGTCCATCTGCGCCCGCGTGAACGCGTCCACGGGGCTGATGTCCGGTGTCACGGCGCCGTCACGAAGGTTTCTCGCCGCGTGAGGTCATCTCGGATGCTGGACGACGGACACGTGTTCGAGCGCGTCAGCAAAGTGGCCAACGACCGCGGCAAGCCGAAACTCTTGCGGGAGGCCGAGAGGCCGCGGAGCGTCGGCCCTGGTGAAGCGCTCGAGCGCGTCGGCCATCTCCACCACGTCGCCGTCCGGCACGAGGACCGTCCCGGTCGAGTTCCGCAAGATCTCGGAGGTGCCCCCCGGACAGTCGAACGCCACAATTCGAGTCTTGCAGGCCATCGCCTCAAGCACCGCGAGCGGCAACCCCTCACGCCGAGACGCCTGGACCAGCACGTCAGCGTGCCAGAGCCAGGGGAAGGGATTGTCGCAGTGTCCCTGAATGTGGACGCGATCGCCGAGCCCGCGGGTGCGCGCGGTCTCGGCCAGGATCCCTCGCTGCGGACCATCGCCGAGCAGCCAGAGCTGGGCGGCGGGGCGCCTCGGCAACACCCGAGAGAAGGCATCGATCAGTCGGTCGAAGCCCTTTTCGAAAGCCATCCGTCCAAGTCCTACGATGTGGGGTCCAGGGCCGACGAAGGGAGACGGCATGGCGCGGGAACGCTCGATCTCAGGTTCGTCCACAGGGTTGCCCACGACGCGAAGAAGCTGGGTCGGCAGACCGAACCGACGCTCGAGGTCCGCGGCGACCGCGCGGGAGCAACATACGATAAGGTCAGCCCGCCGGTAGAGCAGTCGGTAGGCGACATGCCGTATCCAGCGATACGGAATGTCCCTCTGAGTCGAGAGGGTCGTGTGTTCGTGGACCACCACCCGGGTCGCACGGGGGAGCACGGGTCTGAGCAGAAGTAGTGCCAGGCTGACGTGAGCGAGCTCCGACACGATGACGTCGGGCTGCAAGTCCTCGATGAGTCGTCTCAGGGTCAGAAGCGCGCTCCGGACCCGTACCGCGGCGAGGTCGTGTAGCTGGATGTCCAACGGCAGTCGGGAGAGCAGGGGCCCCTCGCGATTGGTCACGGCCAAATGGAGCTCGAATGTCACCCGCGGCAGGTGTTCCAACAACAGCAACACGACTCGCTCGGCCCCACCCGCGTCCAGGCGGGGGAGGACGAAAAGGACTCTTGGCATCGCGGGACTTGGTCTATCCACTTTTCTTGACGATGACACGCGTTCCGACGCTGAGAGACTATTTCGGCGTCTGCGTCTACTCGGTTGCTCGGCCAGGGGACTAGGCGCCAAGTGGAGTAGTCGGGACGATTGCAGCCGCGGACAGGCTACTAGGCTCAGGCTTGACTAGACGTCCGCCCTGCAAGACCAACCGTCGGTCCGGGATTCGTGCCAACTCGGCCCCATGAGGGGCGGTGGACGAGAGCCATGTCGCGAGGAGAGCCGCACGATTTGGGAGATCGCGAGCATCCGGCAGACAGCGGTAACACACAGTGTATCATGATGCGCTCCGCCGTCTCCCGACACACCATTCGAGCGCGTCCGAGGGAAAGGTTCACCGACTTGTATCGAGTTGACGACCGGAAGCACCGCGGCACTCTGACCACGGATCTGGTGGCGGTGGCCGGTACCTCGCGTCTGGAGCGTGGGCTGCTGGCCGTGACCGTGGGCTTGATTCCGCTCGAGTCGGAGGTGCCGACACTGGGTGGAAGAAGCGTCGGCTTCTTCACGTTCAGTGTGTTGCTGGGGGCCGGGATCTGCCACGGAGCCAATGACTTACGAGGATTTAGGGTAGAAAAG
>CALBET010001187.1 GCA_937888665.1 uncultured Acidobacteriota bacterium | reverse complement strand
CGGCCTCGCGGTCTTGAAACATCCGGCTCGCCAGGTGGCGGTTGAGGAACTCGACGCCCCGGCCGATGGACTTCGGCTCCCGCAGTTGCGGAAAACCGCGATTGAACGGCTCGGTGTCGATCTCCAGCGGCTCGCGCCCGTCTGCCTGCAGGCCGAGGACCATCTCCTCCTTCATGCGGAGGAACTCCTGCACCGGTATCACCTCGATGCGCATGTCGTCGGTGTGGACCCGGACGTACTCCCAGCGGGCGATGCGGGTGCGCACCGCGAAACAGATCCAGGGTGGCTTGACGACCGCCTCCTGAACCCGGCGCAACCACTGGTCGAGCCCCTCGGCGGCCAGCCAGCTCGCGTCCTCCGGCCGTTCCACCAGGTGCGCGGCCACCGCATCCTCGACGTCGCTGCGTAACAGGAAGGGGCGCACCACGGCTACGAGGCGACGGAACAGGACATAGAACGAGTCGCGGTGATCGTCCAGGGTTCGCTCAAGGGGAGTGGTCATGGCGTCTCTTCGGTGGCGTTCGCGGCGGTGGGTGTTGCGCGGTCAAGGAAGTGGTAGTGGTCGATGCCTTCGAGGATACCGCCCGCGTAGGGCGCATCGGCGAAGTAGATCCGAGGCTGGCCACGCAGGGGCTCCAGCTCCTCACTGTAGTTGCCCACCACGACCGCCAGGGTTTGGCCGAGCAGCATCTCCTCGTCATTTCCCGAGTCGCCGGCCACCAGGACCCGCTCCAAGGATAGCTCCCACTTGTCGGCCAGATACCGGACCGCTTTGCCTTTGCTTGCGCGCACCGGCAGGATGTCGAGGTACTGGCCGTGGGAGAAGATCGCGTTGAAGCGCAACCCCGCGGTGCGCAGCCGCCGCCTCACCTCAGCCTCGATGAGCTGGCCCCCGACGTAGGCCGGATCGCCGTCACTGCCGTCGGCCACCGCGCGGCCGTCGGTGTAGTAGCTCACCTTGAACGCCCGCTGCCCCTCCTCACCCTGCAGCCGGAGGCCGGGCACGCCCTGCAAGGCCCGGACGATGCCGTCGCGGTCCCAGCTGAACCGCAGGTGAGCGGCCCAGCCGACGGCTGGGTCGAGGTGCGGACCTTCGTGGATCTCGGTGCCCACCGACGTCACCAGAATATCGGGTCGAAGGATGCGCTCCTCTTCCAGGACCTTCATGGTCAGCTGGTAGGAGCGGCCGGTGGCGACGGCGAAGCCAACATGGCCGTGTTCGCGGCGAAGCAGGGCGAGGAGCTCGGCGAGACTCTCGCGGTCGCCCACTAAGGTGTTGTCGATGTCGCAGACGAGTAGACGGTCGAGTCGCATCAGTCTCCTTCGGGCCGACTCCGAGCGCTGGCGCGGCAGCCCTCGGGGTCGAAGGCGGGTCAGCGCGGCATCCACGTCCCTGACGTAGCGGTGCACGTGGGCGTGCCAGGTGTAGTGGCGTCTCACCCCCGCCATCCCGGCATTAGCGTAACGCCGCCACTGGTGGCGATCCCACAGAACGCTGATGATCTTGGCGGCGATGTCCTCGCTGCGGAGGGCGTCGATCAGGACCCCATTCCGACAATTGGCGATGATGTCGCGGGGACCGCCGTCGTCAGTGGCGACGATGGGCAGGCCGCTGGCCGCGGCCTCCAGGAGGGTCAGACCAAACGGCTCCGTGAGGGCCGGGTTGACGAAGACCCCGTGACTGCGGGCGGCGAGGCGGTAGAGATCCGGCACGTCGTCGGACGCGTGGTGCTTGGGCAGCGCGACCTGCCCGTGCAAGTCGAAGCGGTCGATCTCCAACAGCAGCTCGGTGAGCTCGGTCCGCGCCGGCTCGTCGAGGGCGGCGATCTCGTCTCGATTCCCCGCGACGATGACGAGGTTGGCGCGTTCCCGCAGCGTGGGGGACTTCCCGAACGCCTCGACGAGGCGGTGCAGGTTCTTGCGCGGATCGGGCCGAGCGATGGCGAGGACCATGGGTCGGTTGGGGCGGCGCAGGAAGCGGTTGATCTGCGCCTCGATAGAAGGGGTGCCCAGCCCCCGGCGTGGCGGCGAGAAGCGCCCCAGATCGACACCCGGCGGGTTCACCGTCAAGTGGGTGTTGTACGCGTTCTGGTACGCGCCCCACTGGGTATCGGCCTCCTGCTGGGTGGAGCACACGACAAACGCCGCGTGCTCCAGGACCCGCTCTTCGGCGTTGATCCGGTGGCCGATCCGATACTGACGCTCGATGCGCTCAACGCTCTGCCCGCCATCGAGCAGCCGCTGCCGTTTGGCCCGACCGAGGGAGTGGCCGGTGTGGACCTGCGGGATACCGAGGAATCGTGACAGCTCCCGTCCCACGTAGCCGGCGTCGGCGTAGTGGCTGTGGACGACGTGCGGCATGCGGCCCTGCCGACGCAGGAAGCGCACGACCCGGTCGACGAACTCGTCGAGGTGGGGCCACAACAGCTCCTTGCGCACGTAACGCTTCGGGCCGCACGGGATGCGGACCAGCCGCGCACCTGGGACACCCAGGTCCTCCGTGGCCCGGGCGTAATCCGGTCCGACACGATCGTCGACGACTTGGCGCGTGACCAGGTCCACCTGGCGCACTCGGGGGTGGCTGGCGAGGGAGCGTGCCAGGTCGAGCACGTAGGTGATCTGGCCGCCCGTGTCGGCGTCGCGGCCCAGCTCCGGGTGCTCGCCGCGGATCAGGCCGTGCACCGAGAGGAGCACGAGGTAGAGGTCGTCCTCCCGGTTCACGGTGAGTCCTCCGACTCCCACTCGTCAAGGAAGGTGCTGTAGATGCCGGTATCGTCGGGGCAGGCGCCGCGCTGGGCGCAGATCCGGGCGGCAAACGCGGTGGCCCGCTCCAGGGTTGTCGCCGGAGACCAGCCGCTCAGCAGGCCGATCGCCGCCACCGCCGCGAACCCGTCGCCGGCGCCTACTGTGTCCACCACCGCCACCTCCGGCGCGGGGGTCTCCACCCTGCCGGTGCCGTTCACCCACGCGGCGCCGCGCGCGCCGCGGGTGAGGAGCAACGCGTCGAGACCAAACCGTTCGCGGAGCGCCCGCTCGGCCTGCGCCTCGTCGGCCGGCAGCGCGTACAGGCCGCGCAACACCTCCAACTCGTCGTCGTTAAGCTTGACGACGGTGGCCGCCGCGAGGCAGGCCGTGAGGGTAGCTTCGCTCCAGCACGCGGGGCGCAGGTTGACATCCAAAAAGCGGATGGCCGGTGCGGCGGTCGCGGCGGCGAGGATCGCCGTCCCGCTTGCGGGGCTGCGGGTCGCGAGGGTGCCAAAGTACAAGAGGTCGATCGGCGCCGCACCCGTGACCGTCGCCACGGCACGCGCGTCGAGGTGGTCGTACGCCTGGTCGGGAAGGATGTCGAATTGATGGCCGCCGCGGCCGTCGAGGGTTACCCGTACCCTGCCCGTGGGGTGGGTAGGGTCATGTTGCAGGCCGTCCAGGGCCATGCCGTGGTCGGCCATCGCCGTGCGGATCCGCTCGCCGCACGGGTCGTCGCCGACGCTGGACACGAACTGCGGCGCAAGCCCGAGGCCGTGCAGGTGCCAGGCGACGTTGAAGGGGGCTCCACCGAGGCGGTCACCATCGGGAAAGGCATCGAACAACACCTCCCCGATGACCACCACGCGTTGGGTTCGACGCTTCATGACCGACCCAGGGTAACCCATTGCGCCGCCGTCCGGGTTGGTGAGCAGATGCCCTGCGACCCGAGCCGCACGTCGCCAGCGATGGTCACTCCCGCCTCGCCAAGCGGCTTCCGCTCGGGGGGAGGGCCAGTTCGCGACGCGGCCCCTCGTCTTGTACGTGGGATGGATCGTCGACTTCACGTTGAGAACATGTGCCGGCGACTGGTTCCGACACCAGATTCGCCTGCTGGCGTTCGCGGCCAGGTCTGTGCACCAAGGCCCTGTCGGTCTTGTCCGAACGGTCGGTGGCGGGAGTCGGTCGCGGTATTGAAGGGTGAGGAGGCTCCAATATCTGCTATCGTCAGGCAGCGTGAAAATCGGTCGGCGACTTGTTGCCGTGCTCGAAGGCTGCGTGATGCCTATCTCGGGCGGCGTTGGCCCCGGTAACCGCCTACACAGCGTTCCCACACAGGCTCTCAGGCCCCCACCGGTATGCCGCAATTCGAACTGGCAACGCTCGACCTGGTGATGGTCGGTCTCTACGTGGTGTTCATCGTCGCGATAGGCTTCTACTTCGCTCGGGACACTGAAACCACCGCCGACTACTTCCTCGCCGGCCGCTCGTCCAGCGACGTACCAGACTCGAGCTACGTGCCAG
>CALBET010001186.1 GCA_937888665.1 uncultured Acidobacteriota bacterium | reverse complement strand
ACGTCCGGATCTGTGGGAGCCCCGGGAGGGTAACTTCCCGGGGCCACCCGGCCGTTGACGCCGCTGTCAATCACGGCCACGCGAATCGGCCTGTCGCTCACGGTCGTCGCCCACGAGGCGCCGCACGTTCCGCCGCTCCTACTGCCCGTCGAAGAGATACTGGACCGTCGCGCGGACACGGTCCGGCGGCGCCGCGTTGCCGCTGTACTGACTCGGCACGCGGTAGGACGACACGACGTCGTCGACCGATCGGCCGGCTGCCTTCCCTTGCTGTGTCTGCATCACAAGGTCGTTGCATACACCATGAGGCTGGAGCGTTCCTGCCTCGCTTCGAAGGTCGCCGCGGTGGCGACCACGCCGACCAAGGTCAGAATTCCCAGGTAGAGACTGCGGTTCATCTCGATCTCCTTCAACAACGTCAATCGCGTGGCAGCGACGTGGGCAGAGCGCGCCGCGGAGGCATGGTTGTCTATTGGTAGTCGGCGGCGGCGAGCGAGACGCGGATGATCTCGTTG
This sequence comes from uncultured Acidobacteriota bacterium, assembly GCA_937888665.1. Taxonomy (GTDB): domain Bacteria; phylum Acidobacteriota; class Vicinamibacteria; order Vicinamibacterales; family UBA8438; genus UBA8438. The sequence continues at coordinate 4,467 of CALBET010001186.1, read as the reverse complement.
TCGTTTCGCAGGACGACGTGCCGGTTCGCGAAGGCGGGATGCGCCCAGACAACCCCGCGGTCGCCCCATCGGCCGGTGGCACCTCCCCGCGTGCGCGTGGTCGGGGCAATCAGCGTCGTCCGGTCGAGCTCGGTGTAGCCCTCTGGCGTGAGGTGCGCCACAATCAGCTCGCCGCTTTCGTTGACCACGAAGACCCGGTCTTCGTGCTGCACGAAGAACGCCGCGCCCCACCGTTCCTGCACGACCGCCTCATCGCTCTCCCATACCCGCTCGCCGGTGCGCGCGTCGAGACAACGCAGCTCGCCGTAGCTCCCGACCCCATAGATGTAGTCCCCGATGATCAGCGGGGTGGTAATGAGGGCATGGAGCCCGTCGGTCTCCCCCGGTAGCTCGCTCCGGCTGTGGCCGCGCCACAGCTCGGTGGCCGCCGGCCGGTCCTGGTCGAGTCGCAGCATCAGCGAGCCGCGGCGGAAGTGGCTCGCCATCAGATAGGGACCGCTCGCGACCGGAGTCGCGACGGTCAGGTTGTTGGGAATCGGCCACTCGTGCTGCCAGTGCACGAGACCCGTCGCCGGGTCGAGCGAGATCATCGCCTGGGGGTGCCACACGATGAGCTGTCGCTCGCCGCCCGCCTCGTAGATCATCGGAGCGGCGTAGCCCGTCTCGGAGACGGTCGGCAGCGCGCGCCAGATCTCGTCGCCCGTTCGCTTGTCGAACGCCACGATCAGCGCATCGGGCTCGCCGCCCACGATGGAGATGAGACGGTCGCCGTCGACCAGAGGCGAGGTGCTGACGCCGTACACCGGCACGGTCGTGCCGTATTCGGCCACCGTGTCCACCTGCCACACCACCACCCCGGTGGCGGTGTCGAGACAGAGGATCAGGCCGGCCGCGCCGACCACGTAGACGCGGTCGGCGTCGACACTCGGGGTCGCCCGCGGTCCCGTCGCGAAGGTGACGTGGAGATTCCGGTAGGTGGCAGGCCACTCCCGGGTCCACAGGAGCGCGCCGGTCTCTTCATCGAGACACACCAGCCGCTCGGCGCCATCCATGGTCCGCGAACCGGCGGTTTCTTGATAGTCGAGCACGTAGACCCGGCCGTCGGCCACGACCGGCCCGGCGAACCCGGGCCGGACTGGCACGCGCCAGGCCACCTTCAGGCCCTCGGCGGGGAACCGGTCGACGATACCGGTCTCGGTCCAGACTCCGAGCCGCGTGGGCCCACGCCACTGCGGCCAATCGGACGCATGGGGGACGGCCCCCAGGAGGAACAGGCCGACACACAGACACAGGGCGGGCAGGCTGGCCCTCCTTAGCCATCTGCTCCCGCTCGTGTCGCGCGTGTCCCTCATTCCGGCGTCGGGAGGGGCACCGGGGGCGGGGGCGCGATCCGGATCTCCATGTCGTAGCACTTCGCCGCGAGACCGTGCGCGGTGCCGTACTGCGAGACGAACACGTAGGCGCTCGTGTTCGTGACGTCATACGGGCCTCGCGCAGTCGCCCGCGGGGAAGGCCAGCCTATCACCGGTTCGGCGGCTGAGGCGATTCGCGCGTGGGTATTGACCTCCCACTGTGCTGCCGCTCAACGCCCGCCGCCCTGGACGGGGCCGCCTCCAGGGTGCGCAGTGTTGGCAGAATCGTTATACACCCGATCCGCCTGTCGCGGCCCAGTGAGCACGGTTCGCTGTCGCGGGCTGCATTTCAGAATTGTGTTCTTTGCGTACCATTTCGAGACCGTCGGCGGGACTGGAGGGTCATTGGAGTGTCCTATTGGCGCAGCCGTTCGGGTGGGCGAGTTGGCGCGGCCATTGCAACTGTCTGTACTGGTGCCGACCGACTGGACGGACGCCAGACCCGCGCCGGATGCGAGGCGGAGTGGCGACAGCGGAGCTGTGTGTCCCGCGGCGGAGAGGCCTGATATGGAGAAACCACTGGACCGAAGAAAGCACGTGCTGATTGACGAGATGCAGTACCGACTGCTGAGAGTCAACGCCGCGTACTTTGTCGTCATTTTCGCGACCTTCATGACCTCCCTGTTTGCGCCCCTCGTCTTGCGACTCCTGATGGACGATCGGGCTTCCGTGGCACGTGAACGTGCCGCCCAGCAGTTCCTCTTGATCGACGAAACCGTCTGGCTGCCGCTGCTCCTGACCTTCCTCTGCCTCACGACCCATTCGGTCTTCGTGTCGCACCGAATCGCGGGTCCACTGGTGCGGCTGCGTCGTGTGCTCGGTGCCGTCGGCGATGGCGATCTCGCGGTGCGAGCGACCCTACGACAAAAGGACTATCTCGTCAGAGAACAGGCGGTCATCAACGAGATGATCGGTAAGTTGAGCGGCCGCATCGGTGCCGTCGAGACCACCGCCGAGGACATCCGCGCTCGACTGGCGGGGCTGCGGACCGCGATCGCGACCGGCTCCCGGGGCGAGGTGCTCGATCAACTCACGACTCTCGACGAGCGCGCAGACTGGCTCGGGGCTGCACTCGGACAGTTCACCCTTCGACGCGATGGAGCGGCGTCCGAAGCACCGCCCCGCCAGGAAGAGGCCGCGGCCAGGCCGCTGGTCCGTGGCAAGGACACGACTGCGGGGGCCGCGATGGCCAACGCGCGAACACGCATTGACGGACTGGCCCCGCCATGAACAGCACGCCGGTGACGGCGAGTGATGCGGACGGTGGGCCGGCGAAGGGTCCGGCTGGAGGACTCGTCCCGAGGGCCGCGCCGCGGCGCCGCGGTGCCGGCGCTGTGGAACACAGGTGGGTCGCGGAACCACGCACTGTCCGCGCTGCAGCCTTCCCGCCGCCTTACGGACGACAGGGTCGATCGCACGCCCGAGTGTGGGCACGGTCGTCCCGCCCGCCGACTCGCGCCCCAGAAAGTGCCCGTCGTGCGGAGGCCGATCGAGCAGCGATTCCGGAGGCTGCCGACAGTGCGGGCGAGGCGACGCGCGTCAATCCGACCCTGCGCCGCTGCCGGACCAGACGGGGGCGACACGTGCGTCCCCGACATCGTCCCGGTCGGCGGAAACGAAGCGCGACCTGCTCCCGGCTTTTGGCTATTTGCTCGCACTTGCCGGTTTTTCCGCGACCGTCGCGCCGGGCTGGTGGCTGGGCGCCGGCTTCGTCACGATCTCCTGCGGCTATGCCCTGGGTTCCAAAGGTACGCCAGGGGTGCGCTGGCGGGACGGTCTGGCCATCGGACTCGTCCTGTCACTGCTCGGGGCGACGATCGGCGCGACCGTCCTGGCCCGAGACATTGGAGCCCACGCCGCCGCGGTGCCTCAGCCGTTCCTCGAGGTCACGGTTCGGTCAAGCGAGCGACGGCAGGGTGAGCTGGTGGTCCGAGGCACGGTTCGAAACACTGGTGAGGCTCCGGTCTTCGGCGCGTCGATCGAACTCAATGTCTACGAGACCTCGAGCGGCACGCTCGTGGCGGCCGAGACCGCCTATCCCGCCGACACCATCGAAGCCTGGCTGGCGCCTGGGGCCGAGGCATCGTTTCAACACGTCGCGGCCATTCCCGAGGGCGTCGGCCCCATTGAGTGGGCGGTTGTCGTCGAGGACACGCCTGGCTTGGTGACCGCCGACCATGGGAGGGCCGAGTGACGCGCGCGAGCGCCCAGGGTCGCGCCGCCGGCTTCACCCTCGTGGAGTTGCTGATCGCCGTCGCCCTCATCGGTATCGTCGCGGCGATCGCCGTGCCAGCATTGAGCCGCGCGAGAGCGGCGGCATTGGAAAGCTCGGCGGTCGGGCTGCTCCGCGCGATCAACAGCGGTCAGGCGGCCTACGCGGCCACGTGCGCGCAGGGACATTACGCCCCGTCGCTCCTGTGGCTCACCCGCTCGCGAGACGACCGAGACCCCTTCATCAGCCCCGAACTCACCATGAACACCCTGCGGCGAGGCGGCTACCTCTTTCGGTTCAGGCGGGGCAACTACCTCGGCGTGGGGGACCAGGTCGACACCACGGTCTCGTGCAACGGATTGCGAACTAGTTTGAGTGTGTCCACCTACTTCCTTGGCGCTGACCCTGAGGTCTACAGCGGAAGCCGCTTCTTTGCCACCAACCAGGTCGGCGCGCTGTATCAAAGTACCGAACGAATCCGCATCACCTACGAGGGTGCGCCACCCTTACCCGCGGCGCCGCTGCAGTAGTACAGCTCGGCCCGGAACTGCCGGAGGCCATCGTCCGCGGGCTGGACCGGAGATGAGATTGTGGATGAGATTGGGGCTGGCAGCCGGTTGGAGTCTGACCATAGATGAGCGTTGGGATCTGTACTCCGCCCACATGCACAAGGTCGGACGTGAGTACCAACCGCCAGGTGCGCTCGGGGGGGACGTGGCGCTCGTGGCTGGTCGTGGCTGGCTAGAGCGAAATGGAGATATCTGGGCAACGACACGTCTGCAACAGCCACCCCAGGTGCACAACCTCGGCAGTGTCGAGCATGGCGAACTGTTCCAAGAGGGC
>CALBET010001185.1 GCA_937888665.1 uncultured Acidobacteriota bacterium | reverse complement strand
CGATGGGGACACCCGCCTTCACCGCGATCTTGAAGGTGCCGGCCTGAAACGGCTGCAGACGGCCGTCCGCGGTCCTGGTGCCTTCCGGAAACACGGCGAGCGAGCGGCCGTTCCGTACGCCCTCGATGACGCGGCGTAAGCTGGCGACGGTCTTCCGGGCGTTCCCCCGGTCGATCGGGAAGTGACCGGCCGTCCAGAGGTGCCACCCCATGAACGGCACGTAGAACAGCTCGCGCTTGGCCATGATCCGGAACGGGTACGGGAGGGAGGCGAACAACGCCGGGGTGTCGATCAGACTCGAGTGATTCGCCATGTACACATACGGCCGGTCTGGCCGCACATGTTCGACGCCGTGCACGCGGATGCGGGCGAAGATGGACCAGGCGACCAGGCGGCACCACCAGCGCGCACACCAGAACTGTGTGTTCCCCGACCTGTCGAACGGCGACACCAGCAGCGAGAGGCTGCCCATGACGACGGTGTGCGTGTACCAGAGCAGGTTGGCGAACGGGGCCCAGAGGTAGACGAGGAGCCGCCTCACTCGCGGTCCGTCCCGTCGAGACCAGCGCCCCGGCGGTCTGGCGCGCGCAGGTGTTGCAGCACGACCCGGCCACGCGGCGAGAGGATGTACCCGGGGTCGTGGCTGACAGTCAACCCGAGGTTCTTCAGCGTGCGCTCGATGTTCAGCAGGCCCACGGCGGTCTTGAGCGTGCCGCCAGCCGTGACAGTGGGGCGGCGCCAGCGGCGGAAGACAACCGAGACCTCGCCGTCCTTGATCCGACGCAAGACAGCCATCTTTAACAGCATGATCGTCGGGTGGTGTCTGCGGGCGAGGTCGGCGGACTTAGCGGGGCAGCGCCGCCCGGATGTAGATCAGGTCGATGAGCGCGTGCGCCCTCGCCAGCGAGCCCGGTTGTTCGAGCAGACCAAGTCGGTCGAACGGGTCGATGTCGATGAGCTGGGCGATGCCGTTGACCAGATCCTCGTCCGCCAGCCCTTCGGGTACCTGGATCCCAGGCAGCCCGATCGGAACCAGGCCGGTCAGTTCCTCGCGCAGGTCGCCCAGCATCTCCTGGTCGGAAACCGTCATGGGGTCGGGAATCAGCTCGATGTGCGCCAACCGGTACGAGCGGCTGTTATCTTCACCGGTAATACGGAACTTGGCCAGTCCGCCCAGCACGATGTTGTACCCCCCGTCAGGCAGTTCTTCGGATTGGGCGATGACTCCGACCGTGCCGACAGGAAACACCGGTGGGCGGCCCTCGTAGTCGGCCTCGTACCCTGGCTCGAGCAGGACCATGCCGATGAGGCCATCGCCTGCCAACGCATCGGCCACCATGTCGCGGTAGCGCGGTTCGAAGATGTGTAGCGGGCGCGTGGCGCGCGGGAACAGCATGACGTCCTGGAGGGGGAAAATCGGGATCGTCGCCGGCAGCACGGTCGGCGCGTAGCCCCGGGTCGTGGTCGGCTGGCCGACGACCGAGGTCGGTAGGCACAGGTTTCCGGTGAGCGTGAGCAGGCAGCAGAACCGAGTGAGTGTCATGCGGGCCTGGCCTCCAGGAGGCTGACCGAGCCGTGGGTCGGGATGATGCGGTCCAGGTGTAACCCGGCTTCCGCGAACAGCGACGCGTACTCCTCCCGCGTGCGCTCCCGACCACCAGGACCCAGCAACATCTCGATGTCGAGGATGAGCGCGGGTAGTCCCTCGGGGCCGTCCGTGACCAGCATTTCGCACAGCACCACGCAACCACCCGGTGCGAGTGCGCGTCGGCAGTTTCTTAGAATCGTCGCGGCCTTCTCGTCATCCCAATCGTGAATGATGTGTTTCATCACGCACAGGTCAGTCGGGCCGGGGACCGCCTCGAAGAAACTGCCGGCGATGGTGCCGATGCGGGACCCCTCTGGTAGCGAGGACAGTCGGCGGGCGGTGCCGTCCACCACGTGTGGGAGATCGAAAACGGTGACCTGCGCCTCCGGGGCGGCGGTGGCGATCCGCTGGGCGAGTGCGCCGTGACCGCCCGCGACGTCGGTGATCCGGCTGTAGCTGGCGAAGTCGTAGGCGCCGACGATCGCCTCCCCGTCCGCCAACGAGAGTCCGGTCATCGCATCGTTGAACGTGCTTTGGGCGACTCCGTCCGACGCCAGGATCGTGAACACGTCGCCGTCCGGAGCGTCCTTCGCCATGGACGGTTGGCCCGTTCGAACGGAATAGTCGAGCCCTGACACGGCGCGGTAATGGAAGTCGGTGCCCAGCCAGCGCGCGTAGTCGCGTACGGAGCCGGCCGTGTCCGAGCGCAGCGTGTCTGACAGCGGCGTGTTCTCGACCCGGCGGTCGGGGTGCAGCCGGAAGACGTCGAGTCCGGCGAGCATGCGGAGCACGCGAAACAGGGCGTCCGGATTCGAGTCGGTGGTCGCTGCGAGCTCAGCGCAGTTTCGCGGGCCTTCAGCGACGTGGTCCGCGATGCGCAACTCCGCTACGACCCCGAGAGCCCGGGAGACCAGCTTCCCACTGATGAGCTGCATCATCTGGGCCTGGGGGGGCGGTCCCGTCGGTGCTGTCATGCTCGGTCTCTCTTCATCAGGTTGTCCAGCCTCGCCCGCCCGTCGTGGAGCGCGAGCGCCAGTCCGGCGCGTGCGCTCAGGCCCTCGGAGCCCGTCGTGGAAGTCCCGCTGCATTCGAGCGGCGCTGCAATCCGCCGATCTGCGTTGTTCATCGGTCGAATACTGCCGGTATTCTCCCTCTTCTCGCCTTGTCCGGCGGCCGCATCGCCGCTCTCGGTGCGACGCGGGACTTCCACCACGGGCTGCTGGGCTCGATAGCCCAACGCATGTGCCGCTTCGTCCCCGACAAGGCAGGCTATCACGCTATTCCAGTAACGTCTTCAGCCGCGCCAGGTCCTTCTTGGTCGCGCGACGCATGGCCAGCGACATCATGGGGGCCATCAGACGCGAGAACCCCGTCGGCATGCCACGGTTGCGAAGCGTCATCCGCGTCCAGCCTTCGGGTGTCGCCTCCCAGGTGTAGGTGGTCTCCATCGGAAACGGCCCTTCCGCGGTCCGCATGACGAGGCGCTCGTTCGGCACGAGTTCGACCACTTCGTAGGTGTAGGCCATACGTCGACCCAGAAAACTGCGCGACAAAGGCCGCGCGCGACCCGACTCGACTTCGGCCGGCGGGCGGCGGATCACGGTCTCGGTCAGGACATCAACGGCCATCGGAATTGTCCGCCTCAGCGTCGGTCGTACACCGTCGGGGTGCGTGACCAGGGCCCACCTGCCG
>CALBET010001184.1 GCA_937888665.1 uncultured Acidobacteriota bacterium | reverse complement strand
ATGTTCGGTTTCTCGCGGGCTATCGCCGTCAGTGTCTGTTCTCGCCGGATTTTCTGGGGCGTGTGCGGGCGGGTGTTCTCGATGGCGCATCCCTTGGCGATGCCTTTGACTGCCTTCCTGGCGAACCTCGACCTCATGTCAAGTCCGCTGTGCTGCATCTGCTTTGGCGCCAGGAACTTCGGGCTGACCTGAGTCAACCGATTAGCCGACGAACACTGTTGAGGAGGTTGCCATGAATGCTGCGGCAGTGAAGATCGGCGTCGGAAGCCGGCTTCTGCACGACGGGCAAGTCGTAGAGATCGTCGAGGTCCATCCTGGACGGGCGGGCATGGACCTTGTGTTGAGGGATGTCGCGAGGCGGACCATGATCAGGGCAAGCCTCAACGAGCTCCTCAGGTCCGAGGGCACCCGGGTGATCTCTGACGTCGACCCGCCACCCAATGAGGTTGCCGCCGAGCCCGCCGGGGTTCTTCTTGCGCAGCTCAGCAACGCCGAACGTGAGCAAGTCTGCGATCGGGCCGCACATATTCGCGAGGTCCTGACCGGATTCCGTTCGGGCAGTGAGGAATTAGCGCTTCCTGGCGAACCGCGTCCAGAGTATCGGTCGGATGTTCCGTTATCGAGGCGGTACGCGAACAAAGCCCGGGAAATAGGAGCGGGACAACGCACCGTGGAGCGCTGGGTGCAGCAGTTCCTGCAGCACGGAGAAGCAGGCCTGGTGTCGACAAAGGACAAGCGCTCAGCCGGCGCAGGGGGAAAGGTGGACCCACGCTGGACCGAAACCGCGGTTGAAGTGATGGTTGAGCACACCGACCAATCCCGCCCCTCGCAGACCATGGTCATCGACCGAACAAACGCCCGGGTCATCGCCCGATTCGGTGAGGGAGAAGTAGCACTGCCCTCGCGGGCAACAGCCTTTCGGGTTCTCGGCGAACTCGAGAATCGTTACCCGACTTTCCGTTTGAGTACTAAGAGGAATCGGGATATTGCTGCTCGTCCCGGCCAGGCCTACGGAAAACTGCGTCCGACCCGTCCGGGTGAGTACCTGTTGATGGATACCACCCGGCTGGATGTCTTCGCCCTCGACCCGATCACACTGCGATGGGTTCAGGCAGAGCTGACCGTTGGCATGGATTGGTACACCCGGTGTGTCGTCGGAATTCGGCTGACGCCGGTGTCGACGAAATCGGTGGACGCTGCGGCGGTGTTGTATCAGGCCTACAGGCCACGGCCGGCCGGAGATGAGTGGCCTGCGTATGCGGTCTGGCCCGAGCATGGTGTCCCCCGCTCGGTCCTGATCGACGTCACCGCGATCGAAGGGCCCTCGTTCGGAGTCGCTGGACCGGCCTTCGTGCCCGAAACGATTGTGATCGACCACGGCAAGATCTACCTGTCTGAACATCTCACCAGCGTGTGTCAACAGATGGGGATCTCGATCCAGCCCGCTCGCCTGCGGACCGGCCGCGACAAGGGGCCGGTGGAGCGGTTCTTCCGCACCATCCGTGAGGACCTCCTGCAGGCCCTGCCGGGATACAAGGGACCCGATGTGCATTCCCGCGGGCTGGACCCGGAATCAGAAACCTTCTTCTACCTCGACGAACTGGAGGCAATCATCCGGGAGTGGGTGGCGATGGTGTATCACCACCGACCGCACGACAGCCTGGTCGACCCGCATGTGCCGGGGCTACGGATGTCACCGGCCCAGATGTTCGAACATGGCGTCGCCCGCGCCGGCTACATCGAGGTTCCCCGCGATCCCGACCTGGCCTATGAATTCCTCAAGACCGATTTCCGCAAGATCCAGCACTATGGGGTGGACTTCGGCGGCCGGCGCTACAACGGACCGGCGCTCAACCCCTATCGCAACATGACCAGCCCGTACAAGGGCAAAGCCAAGGGCCGCTGGCCCATTCACCACGATCCCGACGACATCACCCGCACCTACTTCCGCGATCCCGAGACAAGCAAGTGGCACCCGCTGATGTGGGAGCACGCACCGTCGATGCAGATGCCACTCAGCGAGGATGCCCTGCAGTTCGCCCGCAAGCTCGCCGCGGCCAAATACACCTACCCCGACGACCGGCTCGCGATCGCCGATCTCCTCGAGCGATGGAATCTCGGGCTGGGAACCACCCTGGCCGAACGCCGCATGGCGCTGCGCCTCTCCCGCGACGCAGCACTCATAGATCTACCTGAGCCGACCGACGAGATCACCACTCTGCCCTCGGTCGCCAGGGTATTGGCAACAGCCAGCCCGCCCACCTCAGACTGCGAAGTCGAGACGCTCCAGGAACCAGATCCTGAGAGCGGTGACGACGATGACGCCGAGGACCTCGATGCGGACCTGGACGATTTCTACGCCGACGCACTCGAAGACGCTTGA
>CALBET010001183.1 GCA_937888665.1 uncultured Acidobacteriota bacterium | reverse complement strand
CGCAACCGTGTCTACATGACGGAACTGGCTGCGCTCGACGAGGCCGTCGACGACACCTTCGACGCCGCGCCCGTCCAGGTCGCGTTCACCGGGGGGGTGGCGGAGATGCGCGCGCTGGCCAACCACGTCCGCGCGCTTCCCTACGTCGAGCGTCTCACCCTCACGCTCACGGAGTACGAAGAGCGGGATTTTTCTCTCTTCGACGTCACCGCGGAAGGGTGCTCGAAAGGGGCGACCCTGGCGGACTGGTCCGCCACCCGAGGCATCCGCCCGTCAGAGGTCATGGCGGTCGGTGACAACCTCAACGACCGCGACATGCTCGCATTCGCTGGCCATCCGGTTGTGATGGGTAATGCCGTCCCGGAATTGCGACAGGCCGGTTGGCCGACCACCACGTCCCACGACAAGGCCGGCCTGGCCCTCGCCATCACCGCGCTCGTCTTGACCGACCCCTAGTGGGCGTGGTGAAGAGGTGTGCCTGTGCCCGCCTCTGGGTCCCCCGAGGCGGGTCTGACGACCCGCGGCTACGGACCCTCGCCAGCAGCCCGTGGTGAAAGTCCCGCGTCGCACCGAGACCGGCGCTGGGCCGGCCGAACCAGGCGAGAAGAGGGAAAATACCGGCAGTATGTGACCGATGAACAACGCCGATCGGCCGGATTCAGCGTCGGTCGAATGCAGCGGGACTTTCACCACGGGCTGCTAGACCTGGTGGCAACGCGGCCGTGCGGCGAAGCCAGGTAACCACCAGCACACTGCCCACGACCATCAGACCAATGCAGAGGCCGACCCAGAGCCCGACCGCGCCCCACCCCCGCTCAAAACAGAGCAGGTAGCCCACGGGCAACCCGAGAGCCCAGTGACCCGCCAGATTCCACAACATCGGCGTCCGAGTGTCACCGAGGCCGCGGAGCACGCCGGTCGCCACCCCCTGCAACCCGTCGAACAGTTGAAAGAGCGCGGCCACGAACAAGAGCGGCACGCCGATGCGGATGACGGCGGGCTCGGCCGTGAAGAATCGGAGTATCGGGGTCGGGGCGAGGAAGAACACCAGACCGGCGACCGCCATGAAGCCGGTGCCCAGCAAGAACGCCGCCCACCCGGCATCGCGCGCGCCAGATGGGTCGAGCCGCCCCACGGCGTGGCCCACCCGAACGGCGCCCGCGGCTCCGACCCCGAGCGGTACCATGAAGGTGACACCGGCAACGCTCAGCACAATCTGGTGTGCGGCCAGAGTGGCCGGTTCCAAACGACCGGCCAGCGCGGTCGCCACGGCGAACACCCCGACTTCCAGGGTCACCTGCACGGCGGCGGGTACCCCGAGAGCCGCGAGGCGGCGTAACCGCACCATGTCCAGACGCCGCGGCGCCCGCCACAGACCGGTCCGCTGGAGCCGATCGTGCCGCAGGATCGCGAGCAAGAGAAACAGCGCCAGATACACGCGGGAGGCGCAGGTGGCCCAGGCGGCGCCGTCGACACCCAGGCGCGGCGCCCCGAGATTGCCGAACACCAGAAGCCAGTTGGCCGCGACGTTGATGAGGTTGGCGCTGACCAGCGCCAACATGACCGGCGACACCAACCCCATCGCCTGGAGATAGCGGCGAAACGCGGTATAGAGCAGCAGCGGCAGGATGCTCCACAGGAATGATAGACAGGTAGGGACCGGCCAATCGCTCCACCGCGGGGTCGAGGCCCCAGCGATCGAGCATCGCGAGCACGATGGCGGTCACCCCCGTCAACGGCACCGAGAGCAGCACGCTCAACCCGACCCCGTGGAACAGCCAGCGGTGACACTCCTCGAGGCGCCTCGCGCCGTACGCCTGAGCCACGAGGGTGTCCAGACCGAGCAGGACGCCGATGCCGAACACGGCAACCCCGAAGAACAGCACACTTCCGACGCCGACCGCCCCGATCGCCTCCGGGCCCAGCCGCCCGACCATGGCGAGATCCACCACCCCCATGGCGATCCAGCCCAACTCGGCCACCACGACCGGTGTGGCGAGCCTGGCCATCGGGGGCAGCTCGGCGCGGAGGCTCGCCAGCGTGGAGCTCATACAGTGGTCCTACAAACTCTGTCCCGCGCGGGGCCGGTCCGCTCGGCGACGGACGACAGCGGGTATTCCGGGGGAGACGGGCCAACAACAGGACGAAACGAGCGAGAACGGAGGAGGGGGTAGTGGCTAGCGCCAGATCATGAGACGCTCGATCCACGCGACGCGGGTCAGGTCGTTGTAGATCACGGTCACCATCAGTGTCATGAGCAACGCAAAGCCGACCAGCAGCATCTTTTCTTTCAGCTGGACGCTGAAGTCGCGACGTGACACGCCCTCCATCGCCATGATCGCGATATGGCCGCCATCAAGAATCGGGATCGGCAGTAAATTGAGAATGCCCAGGTTCAGACTGATCATTGACATGAGGCCGAACAAGCTGATCCAACCGATTTCCGCCGCGTCACCAGACAACTGAGCGATACCGACCGGCCCGACAAGCTGCGAGGCCGGCGTGTCGCGGGTGAGGAGTCCGACGAGGGTCTGAAAAATCAACCCCGACCACTCGTAGTTCTGTTCGAGGCTCAGCGTGAACGCCTCGAACGGTCCCGGCTCAATGGTACGCATCTCCGCGTCGAGGAACACGCCGATCAGCCCAACGCCGTTGACGAGGTTGGGTGTCACCACGACGTCCTGTGGCACGCCGCCGCGTCTGATCTGCAGCGTCAGCGGAATGTTCGGGTTGTCATTGATCGTCGCGACCAACGAGTCTTGGTTGACGGCCTTGCCCTCGATGCCCACGATCACATCACCCACCAGGATGCCTGCGTCTCGAGCGGCCGAGTTCGATTGTATCGAGACCACCTGGGGCGAGATGCTGGGCACGACACCCAGATCACCCACGTTGTATTCGGTCTGCCCGGTCGGGGTAAGACGGATCGACTGCACGTCGCCGCCACGACGCAGCACGATCTCGATCTCGCGATCGGCACGCGGGAGCACGGCATAGAACAGCTCCTCCCAGGTGTCCACGTCGCGGCCGGCGACGCGCATGATCCGGTCGCCGGGAAGCACGCCGGCCTGCGCCGCCGGCGAGTCGTCGGTCACAGATCCGACGACCGGTGGCTGGTCCTGATAGACCGGCACCTGCGCGCCCTGATACAGCACAACGGTCATGACCACGACCGCCAGGATGAGGTTCATGGCCGGTCCGGCGATCAGGATCTGGAACCGTTGCCACTTGCTCTTCGACAAAAACTCATCGTCCTTGCCCTCCCGTTCGTCCTCCGCGTTCTCACCGGCCATCTTGACGTAACCGCCGAGCGGGATCGCGCTCACGCAATACACCGTGTCGCCACGCTTGGTCTGGATCAGCTTCGGACCGAACCCGAGCGAGAAGGTCAGGCAGCGGACGCCGTGATACCGAGCCACGAGGAAATGCCCCAACTCGTGCACGAACACCAGCACACCGAGGACGAACAGAAACGCCAGCAGGCTCGTCATTGCTTCGATTGTACCTCGCCCACAAGTCTCCGAGACAACTCACGCGCCGCGGCGTCGACCGCCCGCACGTCGTCGAGCGTGGTTGGCGCAGCCACGCCGCGGGCCTCGATATCGTCGAGCGCGGCCGCGACGATCGTCGGGATAGTGGTGAACGGAATCACCTCGTCGAGAAACGCCTCAACCGCGATCTCGTTCGCCGCATTGAGCGCGACCGGTAGAGCCGGGCTGCCTCGCAGCGCCCGATAGGCCAGTGCCAGGCAGGGGAAACGCGCGGTGTCCGGCCGACCGAACTCGAGCGGGCCGCACTCGGCCAGATCGAGCGACGGCAGTTCCGTGTCCCACCGATCCGGGTACGAAAACGCATACTGGATCGGCAGACGCATGTCGGTCACGCCAAGCTGCGCGATCTGCGACCCATCACGTAGCTCCACCAGTGAATGCACGACCGACTGCGGGTGCACGACCACATCGATCCTGTCGGCCTCCATGTCGAACAGCCAGCGGGCCTCGATCACTTCCAGCCCCTTGTTCATGAGCGTGGCGGAGTCGACGGTGATCTTACGGCCCATACGCCAGGTCGGGTGCGCCAGCGCGTCGGCCGGGGTCACCCCCAGCAACCGCTCGGCACTCCACTCGCGAAACGGTCCCCCCGACGCGGTCAGAATCAGCCGCTTCACGTCGCGATCGGGGCGACCGTGGAGGCACTGATGGATCGCGTTGTGCTCGCTATCGACAGGCAGCACCGCCACCCCCCGTCGCCGCGCCGCCTCCATGACCAGGCCGCCGGCCATGACGAGCACTTCCTTGTTGGCCAGGGCGATGGTCTTGCCGGCGTCGATCGCGGCGAACACCGCGCCGAGCGCGGTCGTGCCGGTGGTCGCACACAGCACGATATCGACATCAGGATGGGTAGCCACCGCCCGCAGACCGTCCTCGCCGGCCGCGGCCCCGGCGAGGGTCGCGGCCGCCGATCTGGACAACCGGGACCGAATCGCCGCGACCCCGTCGTCGCTCGCCATGGCGATGACACGCGGGCGATGGCGCTCCACCTGCTCGGCGAGGCGGTCGACGTTGCGTCCCGCGGCGAGACCGACCACATCGATTCGGTCTGGGTGGGCGGAGGCGACCGACAGCGCGCTGCCGCCGATGGAACCGGTGGACCCGAGGATGGCGATACGTTTCACGATGTCACGCCGTGCGGTGGTGACGCCGGCAGGCTGCGAGGACCGCACTCGTCCCTAATCAGACACCTCGCCGAGCTGCAAAAACACGTAGAATCCGGGCGCTGCGAACAGCAGGCTGTCGATCCGATCGAGCATGCCGCCGTGCCCGGGAATCAGACTGGAGGCGTCCTTGGTGCCGGCGCCCCGCTTGAGTTGCGACTCGAAGAGGTCGCCGGCGATACCCAGCCCGACAATCAGGCAGCCGAGCAACACGCGTCGCGCGATCGAGGTATGGCCAAGCACGGGGCCGGCCAGCGCCAGGACCAGCGCGATACCGGCGACCACGCCGCACACCGCACCTTCGACCGTCTTCTTGGGACTGATGGCTGGAGCCAGTGGTGTACGCCCGAAGGTGCGCCCGCCGTAGTACTGGGCGGTATCACTCAGCATGATGACCGCCAGCAACAGCACCACCGCCTCGCGCCCGGCGGTGAACTGGACCGCGAGCAACGCCCCGATCGGCACCCCCAGATAGAGCAACGGGAACAGCGCCGAGGCGATGTCGAGCAGCACCTGGTCGTCCCGGCGCGCGGTGGTCAGACTGACGATGCTGACGACCAACGCTGACGCCATCAACGCGATCGCCGTCACGTCATAGGCGACACCGGCCGCGATGGCGGCCACGCCCACCGCGACCAGCCCCTTGGGTACGCGGGCCCCACACGCGGCGGCGAGACCGGCGTACTCGAAGAACGCGACCAACAGCACGACCTCCGCCAATACCAGCGTTGCCACCGGTGGGAGAAACCAGATGGTCCCGAAGACCAGCGGGAGGAGTACGAGGGCGCTGAGAACGCGGGCCATACCGGACGGTCAGGGTCCGACGACGGCCGGCTGGGTAATGCCGCCGTAGCGCCGTTCGCGCTTCTGGTAGTCCAGAATCGCCTCGAGCAGGTGACGAGCCCGGAAGTCCGGCCAGAGCGTCTCCGTCACCCAGATCTCGGAATAGGCGATCTGCCAGAGGAGGAAGTTGCTGACCCGCATTTCGCCACTGGTCCGAATGAGCAGATCCGGGTCCGGCTGCCCGGCCGTGTACAACCACTGGCCGAACGTGTCCTCATCAAGGTCGGCCCCTCGCACACCGGCCTCCATCGCGCGGCGCGCGGCCTCGACGATCTCAGCCCGGCCCCCGTAGTTGAGCGCGATGTTGAACAACATGCCGCGGTTGCCGCTCGTCCGTTCCTGCCCGATGTCGAGCTCACGCCGCACATCGTCCGGCAACTCACGCTGGGCCCCGATGACGTTGAATCGGATGTCGTTGACGAGGAGCGTCTCGAGTTCGAGACGCAAGTAGCGCTTGAGCAGCCCCATCAACACCGAGACCTCGGCCGGCGGTCGCTTCCAGTTCTCAACCGAAAACGCGTACAGGGTGAGTACCTGGAGATCGAGCCGAGCGGACGTCTCCACCACGTCCCTGACGGAGGCGATCCCAGCGCGATGGCCTTCGACCCGTGGTAAATGCCGCTGGGCGGCCCACCGACCGTTGCCGTCCATGATGACGGCCACGTGGGCCGGCATGCGGTCGAAATCGACCTGACGAGCGAGCGACTCCTCATGAGAGCCGGCGGGCACCCAAGTCAGCAGCTGGTCAAGACTCATGAGCGTGTCAGGCAGCGTGGCAGGAAAAGCACCAGGTAAACCGCGATGATACAAGCTGCTAGCGTGTCGTTCAAGCGCCCAACGTGGCGCCGGGGGATCTGGTCCCAGAGGTGGCACACGGGTACTCGACCTGCATGAGGAACAGCCCGCGGGGTGGCGCCGTCTGGCCGGCAGCATCCCGGGCTGTCACGCGGAGCGCATGCGAGACCGACTCGGGGTCACGTTTCCCCTGCCCGACCTCCACCAACGTGCCGACCAGGATCCGCACCATGTGTCTGAGAAACCCACTGCCCCGCACGTCGATCGTGGTCACGGTCTCGCCGCCCCCATGCGCGCCCGACCAGAAACCTGAGACGGGCGGGCTCACCCTCAGCTGGACGAGCGTGCGCACCGTCGTCCGCACTGAGCTACCGGTCGCCTGAAAGGCGGCAAAGTCATGCTCGCCGATGAGCAGGCGGCCGGCTTCGACCATCGACGCGCAGTCGAGCGGGGCGGGAACGTGCCACCCATAGCGACGATCGAACGGGCTCATCACGGCCCCCCCCAGCAGACGATACCGATACGTCTTGGCGGTCGCGGGGAATCGGGCGTGAAAGTCGTCAGCAACCGGTTCGACC
>CALBET010001182.1 GCA_937888665.1 uncultured Acidobacteriota bacterium | reverse complement strand
TCAGCAACCGGTTCGACCGCCACCACCCGGATATCCTCCGGCAGGGTGGCGTTGGTAGCGCGCATGAGCGCAGCCGGCGCGATCGGATGGGAGAGCCGCACACTGGCCACCTGCCCGAGCGCATGCACCCCGGCATCCGTGCGTCCCGCGCCCACCACGGTCACCGGGCCTGCGTCGAACACGGCGAGGGCCGACTCGAGACAGCCCTGGACTGAGGGCCCGTTCGCTTGGCGCTGCCACCCGACGTAGGCCGCGCCGTCGTAGGCCAGCGTGAGTTTCAGGGTCCGCATTCAATACCTAGAACCGTCCTTCGGCTGACCGGGCTCGCCGGGGAACAGCTACGCGGAGCGAGACCCGGGCTTCGCCACCGGCTGGCCGGCAGCGCAGAGGGGACAGGCGGCCGACTCGTAGGTCGGGAGTGGCGTTCGCGCCAGCGCGTCGAACGGCACGTCGAACGTCATGGGTCCTGCTCCCCGGTCGATAATCGCGGCAGCCCCCACGACAGTGCCGCCCGCGGCCGTCGCCACCTCGATGGTCTCCCGCGTCGACCCGCCGGTGGTGACCACGTCTTCGACCACCAGCACCCGTTCACCGGGCGCGAGTTCGAATCCGCGGCGCAACGTCAGCCGGCCGTCGCGACGCTCGGCGAACACCGCCCGCACGCCCAGTGCCCGAGCCACTTCGTGCCCGATGACCACACCACCCAGGGCGGGCGACAGCACCACGGCCGGCCCAAGTCGAGCCATCTGCTGGGCCAGCGCCGCACCGAGTGCCGCCGCATGCTCAGGATGCTGCAACACGCGCGCACACTGCAGGTATCCGCCGCTGTGGAGCCCGGACGAAAGCTGGAAGTGACCCTCCAGCAGTCCTTCACAGCGCCGGAACAGGTCGAGGACTGTCGTCGAATCCATTGTCACCCTACGCACCCAGTGCCCAGCACGGACCCGGGTGCGTCGCGCGGCTGTGACGGCGCGCCGAGAGAGCATACGGGCTGTACGTGACCGGGAAGCACGCCGTCGGCCCGGATCGAGTGTCCGTCGAATGCCGCGAGCACGGCCGCAAGTTTACCAGAGCGTTGCGAACGGGAGGGCGCGCGGGCAGGGCTCCACTCCCCTTGACAATCGACAAGAGTGGCACCACACTTCGTCTTGTCGATTATCTACAGGTCGAAAACGCATATCGCACACACGTGGTCAAACCTGGTTCATCGACGGGAAACCACCGCGGCCCCCGGGCGTCACGGGTCGGAGGCGAAGGATACAATCGAGCCGCGACGAACTCCGCGTGCCGCCGTTACGTCTAACCGTTCCAGGGCGCGACAGGGTCGCCCCCGCCCGTGCGCCGTCCCACTCAGGAGACTCAGATGCGTAGTGGACAGACCATTGTTTCCGTAGCCCTGTCCGTCCTGCTGGTGGCGTGGCCCACGCCGAGCCGGGCGCAGACGCTTCCCGAGAGTGGCGTACGGTCCACGGCGGTTGGCGCCACGGTCACACTCGGCGGGGTGGTCCTGCCTGCGGCACGGCCGCAGCCGTCGAGCCGCCCAACGCGACGTCTGTCAGTTGATGAGGCAGTCACGATGGCGCTGGAACAGAATCTGGACCTGCAGGTCGAACGCCTGAACCCTCGGATCGAGGACATGAGCGTCGCCCAGGCACAGTCGGTCTACACCCCGGTGCTGTCGAGCACGTTCATCGGGAACAACCGGAACAGCCCGTCCAACGGCTTCCTGTCCGGCGCGGCCGACAACACCGACAAGGTGACTGACCGCGTGCTACGGGATAGCGTGGACGTGGCGCAGGAGGTGCCCTGGGCGGGGGGTCGCTACGCGGCGAGCTGGGACGGCTCGCACCAGACCACCTCCAGCATCTTCACCTCGTTCGACCCGGTCCTCACATCGAACCTGTCGCTCAACTACACCCAGCCACTGCTGCGCAACCTGACCATCGATACACCCCGCTGGCAGCTCGCGATCGCGCGCGCCAACCGCGAGATCTCCGACATCCAGCTACGCACGACGGTCGTCTCTACTCAGCGAAACGTGCGAAACGCATACTGGGTGCTCGTCTTCACGCGGTCGTTCCTCGCCGTCCAACGTCAGTCACTCGACCTCGCCCAAGAGTCGTTGCGTAACAATCGGACCCGCGTGGAGGTGGGCACGATGGCCCCGATCGATATCGTCGAGGCCCAGTCCGAGGTCGCTCGGAACGAAGAGGCGGTCATCGTCGCCGAGGCGTCGGTCGACCGCGCGGAAGACCTCCTTCGCACGCTCATCTTCGACCCCGATTCCCCCGACTTCTGGTCGATCCAGATCGAACCGAGCGACGCACCGATACTGGCACCCCGCCAGATCGACGTGGACGCCGCCGTCCGCAACGCGCTCGACAACCGGACTGACCTGGACGCGCTTGACCGGAACATCGAAACCAGTAACACGGACATCCGGTACTTTCGCAACCAGCAGATGCCGGACGTGAACCTGCAGGTCGACTACCGCGCAACCGGCATCGGCGGCACCTTTCTGGAACGAGACGGATTTCTCGGCGAGATCATTGGCAGACAGCAGACGTCGTTCGGGAGCGTGCTCGGGAACATCTTCACGAGCGACTTCCCAACCTGGACCGTCGGTGTCACCGTGTCGTACCCCCTCGGTACCAGTTCCGCCGACGCCAACCTCGAACGAGCCAGGCTGCGGCGCGGGCAGGAAGACGTGCGGCGCCGGGGCCTCGAGATGCGGATCGCCACCGAAGTCCGTGACGCCGCCCGCAACGTCCGCACGAATCTGCAGCGGGTCGAGGCCACCCGCGTTGCGCGGGAACTGGGTGAGCGGAGGCTCGCAGCGGAGCAGCGGCGGTTCGAAGTCGGTCTGTCGAGCACCTTTTTCGTCTTTCAGGCCCAGCGCGATCTGGCGCAGGCCCGGAACCGCGAGGAGAGCGCAATCCTCGAATACACGCGGTCACTGGTGGACTTCGATGCCGTGCAGGAGGTCCCACTGTTTTAAGTTGGGACGTTTCCTGGATGGTACACTCGCGCCGTGCCTAAGGTGTCCGTCGTCGTCATCACCCTGAACGAGGCATCACACATCAATGAGGCGCTCTCGTCGGTCGCCTGGGCCGACGAGGTCGTGGTCGTCGATTCGGGCAGCACCGACGACACGGTGCAGCTGGCCCGACGACATACGGATCGCGTCACCACGCGCGCGTGGACCGGCTACGGTGCCCAGAAGGACCACGCCACCGCCCTCGCGTCGCACGACTGGGTGCTCTCGCTCGACGCCGACGAGCGGGTCAC
Source organism: uncultured Acidobacteriota bacterium (assembly GCA_937888665.1). Taxonomy (GTDB): domain Bacteria; phylum Acidobacteriota; class Vicinamibacteria; order Vicinamibacterales; family UBA8438; genus UBA8438. The sequence continues at coordinate 13,069 of CALBET010001182.1, read as the reverse complement.
ACCTGAACTCGCGGCTGAGATCACGGCACGGCTGCACGTGGACGAGGCCCCGCCACACCGCGGCTACCGCATCCCCCGCACGACCCACTATGCCGGCAGGTGGATGCGCACGACGGACTGGTATCCCGATTACCAGCTGCGACTGTACGACAGGCGGGTCGCCTCCTGGAGCGCCGACCTCGTCCACGAATCAGTGCGGCTCGACGGCCCGGTCGGTACGCTCACGGGTGATATTCAGCATTACGCCTATCGGGACCTGTCGAGCCATGTGTCGACGATCAACCGCTACACGAGCCTGGCCGCGGACCAGCTGTCCCGGGAGGGACGGCAGGCCGGGTTGGTCGATCTGCTGCTGCATCCGCCGGCCGCGTTTCTACGAAACTACGTGCTCCGCCGGGGGTGTTTTCAGGGCAGTGCCGGCCTCCTTGTCTCGTTGATGAACAGTTACTACGTCTTCCTGAAGTACGCGAAGCTGCGCGAGCGAGTCATCGCCGCTCGGGCGACGTCGCGAGACCGATAGCGCGCCTCCCTGAAGATGTTCTCCCTGCATGTGGACACGGCGAGGACCTGGCGCGGCGGCCAGAACCAGGTACTCCTGACCGTCCTTGGTCTCCGTGGGCAGGGCCATCGCACGGCGCTGGTGGCACACCCGGACGGTGAACTCCATCGGCGAGCGAGCGAGGGGCCCGACCTGTTCCCCATCGCCTCGTCGGGCGACATGGACTTCCGCGCGGCCTGGAAGCTGTCCCGCGTCTTGCGGATCATGCGCCCGACCGTGGTTCACGCCCATGACGCGCACGCTGTGAGCATGGTCGCGCTGGCGCGGTCACTGGGACGACTCGAACCGCCCCCCTCATTCGTGGTGTCGCGCCGCGTCGACTTCCATCTCCGGCGAAACGCCTTCTCGCGGTGGAAATACGGGCAGGTCGACCGGTTCCTCTGCGCGTCGGACGCGATCCGGTCCATGCTCGTCGGCGACGGCATTGCGGCCGAACGGACCACCACGGTGCACGACGGGGTCGACCTCGAGCACGTCGCGGCCGCACCACGGCTCGACGCCCACGCTGAGCTGTGGCTGCCGTCCGGCGCGCCGCTCGTCGGCAACGTCGCCGCCCTGGTTCCTCACAAGGGCCACCGGTATCTGATCTCGGCGGCCGCCATCGTCGTCCGGTCCGTTCCGGATGCACGGGTCGTCATCGTCGGCGAAGGCGAACTGGAACCGAGGCTCCGAAAGCAGATCCGAGATCTCCATCTCGAGCGGCACGTCCTGCTCGCCGGTTTTCGCCCGGACGCGCTGTCTCTGCAGAAGGGATTCGACCTGTTCGCGCTGAGTTCGGTGACGGAGGGCATGGGGTCGGTCCTGCTGGACGCGATGGCGATGGGTCAGGCCACCGTCGCGACCCGAGCCGGCGGGATCCCCGAAGTGGTCGTCGACGGCCACACCGGAGTCTTGGTGCCAGTACGCGATGCCCAGGCGCTGGCCGCCGCCATTGTGGGCCTCCTGAAGGATCCGGATCGCCGGGCTCGTCTCGGGGCGGCTGCGAGAGATCGGGTGCGCGAGAACTTCAGCGTTGAACGAATGGTCCAGCGGGTCCTCGACTCCTACGCCCGGTTGGCAGGCACACCCCCCGCAACGGGCACTGGTCGTCACGCTGGGGTCGACTGAACCCGCACGCGTCCATCATGCCGAGGTGACACAGCGAGAAGTCATACCGGATCGGGTCTACGGGGTCGAGACGCCGCAACGACTCGGTGATCTGCTTGGCCATCCGCCAGCCAGGGCTCCGGTAGTGGGTCAAACCGAGGCACTGTCCGATCCGGATCACGTGGGTGTCGAGCGGAATCACCAGCGCGGATGGAGAGACGCGCGACCAGAGTCCGAGGTCGACCGCATCTCGGCGTACCATCCACCGAAGAAAGAGGTTGAGACGCTTGCAGGCGCTTCCAGCGTCGGGGCGAGGGAAGAAATAGTCCACGCCACGTCGGCCACCCCGAGCGCCATAGATCTCGAACAGATCGATGGCTCGTGCGCGTCCGGAGAAGTCGTCCAGCGCGGGCCCCACGTCAGCATCCTCTGCGTGGTCGCCACCGTGACCGGCAAGAAAATACCCTTCGATGGAACCGGCGTCCGTGAGCATCCTCCGCAGGATCCACAACAGGGCTATCAGATCGACGCCGCGAATCCATCGATGGACGAGCGGGCGTAATCGTTCAGCGTCTCGGACGGGGTCAAATTCGCGGATGAACGCCGCGGGGCAAGGGCCCAGCACCGACAGCAACGACTCGATCGAATCCAGCACGCTGGCCACACGACCGAACGCCAGCGCGGCGGCGCAGAACGCGACGACTTCTTGATCCTCGGGTGCCGTGTATCGCCGAACGACTTGGACGGGGTCGACCGCCGATTCGGCGTGATTGAAGGTGTCGTACAGCTGATCGAGCGGTGCCTTCAGACGGCGCACGTTCGACGCCGACAGCGAGCGGGTGGCCCCCGGGCGTTGGGTTCTCGCGCTGCTCATGCGGGACGACGCCACGTCTGGACAGACGTAGAGGGCGGAGACAGGCTCCGCGTCTGGCGTCTGTTACGAATCACGGTTCCCGGACACCAGACATGGCGTTCATGACGGCACCGGCACCGTCTACCGCCGTATTCACGTAGACTGCCCGCCCGCCCACGATGGTCGCGGTCACCCCACCGCGGAGCACCCATCCACCGAACGGGGTGTTGCGGGCCAGGGAACGGAACGCGGACGGATCCACCGTCACGACCAGGTCAGGCGCGAGGATGGTGATGTCGGCCGGAACGCCGACACCAAGCGTGCCGCCGGGCACGCCCAGGATGCGAGCAGGGTTCGCAGACATCAGTTCAACCAGTCTGGCGAGTGTGACATGCCCCGCGTGCACCAGACGGTCGAGACACACCGAGACCGCCGTTTCTAGACCGATGACGCCGAACGGGGCCCTGTCGAACTCCGCACGCTTTTCGTCGTAATGGTGCGGCGCGTGGTCGGTCGCAATGCAATCGATGGTGCCGTCGCGCACCCCGTCAAGCAGGGCCTCCAGATCCGCCGCTTCGCGCAGTGGCGGGTTCATCTTGTAGTTGGTGTCGTATCCGACGAGCCGGTCGTCCGTCAGCGTGAGATGATGCGGCGTCACCTCGCAGCTCACCGGCACGCCCCGCGCCTTCGCCTCCCGCACCGCGCGCATCGCGCCCCGCGTGCTCAGATGCGCGAGGTGCACCCCCGCCCCGGTGAGACCGCTCAAGGCCACATCGCGCTGGGCGACGATCTCCTCGGCCGCCGCCGGCAGTCCGCGCAGGCCGAGCGCGGTCGCGTGATACCCCTCGTGCGCGACGCCGTCTCCAGCCAGCGATGGGTCCTCGCAATGGTCGATCACCGGTATGCCGAACATCGAGGCGTATTCCAGCGCTCGGCGCATCAGGAGCGCGCTGGCCACGGGTCGCCCGGCATCGGAGATCGCGACGCACCCGGCGGCGTACAACTCTCCAATCTCGGCTAGTTGCTCACCATCCCGCCCCTTCGTCACCGCCCCCACCGGGTACACCCGGGCGAGTCCGGCGTCAGCGGCCTTCCCGCAGATCAGCCGAGTCATGGCGGCGTGATCATTGACCGGGGTGGTGGTCGGCATGCACGCCACGGCGGTGAAGCCACCGGCGACGGCCGCCGCCAGCCCGGTAGCCAGCGTCTCTTTGTGCTCGTACCCCGGCTCTCGCAGATGCACGTGCATGTCAATGAACCCGGGACACACGACGCCATGTGGTGGCACCTCGATGACGGTCGTGCCAGACTCGACCGGCAGGTCACGGCCGACCGCGGTGACTCGGCCGCCCGCGATCAAGACATCGGCCGGGCCATTCACGCCGTTGACGGGATCAACGACGTGGCCACCGATGAGCATGACCCGTGTTTCGTCGACCACCTGCTCTCCTAGTCCCCTGGAACCGTGACTCGCTGCACGCGACCGTAGCGCGGCGCGCGGCTAAAAAGGCGTGACAACGTAGGGCCGCCCATCAGGCCTGGCGTTCGTCCGCCAGCAGATAGAGCACTGCCATCCGTACAGCCACGCCGTTGGCGACCTGCTCGAGAATCACCGAATACGGTCCGTCAGCAACCTCGGGCGCGATCTCCACGCCCCGATTCATCGGACCGGGGTGCATGATGATGGCATCCGGATGTGCGCGCTCCAGCCGCTCCGGCGTCATGCCGAACAGTTGAAAGTACTCGCGCAGTGACGGAAAGAAGTAGCCACCCATCCGCTCCAGTTGGATCCGGAGCAACATCACCACATCGGCGCCTTCGACCGCCTCGTCAATCGACGTGGTGGGTCGCACCCCAAACCGAGCCATGTCCGGCAACATCATGGTGGCCGGCCCGCAGACGCTGACCTCGGCCCCGAGCGCGTGCAGAAGCAGCACGTTGGATCTGAACACGCGGCTGTGGAGCAGGTCGCCAATGATCGAGACCTTGAGCCCCTCGATGCGCCCCTTGCGCTGACGAATCGTCAGTGCGTCGAGCAGCGCCTGGGTTGGATGCTCGTGCATGCCGTCGCCGGCGTTGATCACGCGGGCACGGCACAGACCGGCCACGAGGTGACCCGCACCGGCCGACTGGTGACGGACCACGATGATGTCGGGCGCCATCGCTTCGAGATTGCGCACGGTGTCGGCCAGGGTTTCCCCCTTGACCACGCTCGAACCGCTGGCGGCGATGTTGACCGTGTCAGCGCTCAGCCGCTTCTGCGCCACTTCGAAAGACGTGCGGGTGCGCGTGCTCGCCTCGAAGAACAGGTTCACGACGGTCCGACCACGGAGGGCTGGCACCTTCTTGATTGACCGGGTGCCCACCTCTTTCATCGCTTCGGCGGTATCGAGAATCAGACGTATCTCATCCACCGACAGGTCGCCGATGCTCAGCAGATCCTTCGTGCGCAGCCCGACCGGGGCCGCGAGCCCGTCTGGCGTGACCGGGTCAGCTGCCGGTGGCATCTTGGATCACAACCTCGTCGAGTCCCTCTACTTCTGCCAGCCTGACCTGCACGCTTTCAGACAGCGAAGTGGGCACGTTCTTGCCGACGTAGTCGGCCTTGATGGGAAGCTCGCGGTGCCCGCGGTCAATCAGGACGGCGAGTTCGATAGCGCCAGGCCGGCCGAAGTCGATCAGGGCATCGAGCGCGGCTCGGATCGTGCGGCCGGTGTACAACACGTCATCGACCAGCAGGATCCGGCGATTGTCAATCGAGAAATCGATATCCGTCTTGCGCAGCACCGGCTGCGGACCAACCGCGTGGCGCATCAAATCGTCTCGATACAGCGTGATGTCGAGCACGCCGGTCGGCACCGTCGTGCCGGTGATCTCGTGCAGCCCGGCGGCCAGACGACGCGCAATCGGCACCCCGCGGGTGCGAATGCCGATCAAGGCGAGGTTATCGAGTGTGCGGTGCCGCTCGACCACTTCATGGGCGATCCGGGTAATGCTGCGAGCGACCTGATCGGCCGCCATCACGACTGGCACAGAACCTCCTGGAGCCCCTGGCGCCAGCCCCGGGTGCACACGGCAGACGTCCGGCCGCGGCGCGGAGCCCAAGTTGATGAAACAGAGGAAACAGGTCTAGGAAGGGACACCGTCTGACCTCTTTGCGACCTCTCGGGGCCGGCATTAAAGAGACGCGCCGATTCTAGTGCATCGGTGCCTTTGTTGCCAAGCCAAACGCTACAGTAGGCCCCGCCGACACGGTGGACCGTGAATCGGTCGGGTATACTCCACCCCGTATGCCGGTCGACGTGGATGCGGTCGTCCTGTCCAACACCCAACTCTCGCACGATTACAACACGGTGACCCTGGCGGCGCCGCGGCTGGCGGACCAGGCAGGACCGGGACAGTTCGTCATGGTCAAGGCCACGTCGGGCGACGACCCGTTGTTGCGGCGCCCCTTTTCGGTGTTTGAGATCCTCCGAGACGACGAGGGCCGAACGACGGGGATATCGCTCCTGAACAAGCGAGTCGGGGTGACCACGCGGGCCCTGTATGCGCTACGGGTGGGTGACCACGTCCGCTGCCTCGGTCCACTCGGGCAGCCGTTTTCGCTCGCCGCACCGCCGGAGCGGGCCTGGATGGTCGCCGGCGGCGTGGGGCTGGCAGCGTTCGCAACGCTCGCGACCAGCTTGCGGGCGCGGCAGGTCGACACAACCCTCTTCTACGGGGGACGACGCGCGGACGACCTGTTCAGCCTGGAGATATTCGACGCGCTTGGGGTGCACCTGCGACTGTCCACCGACGACGGCAGTCGCGGCGACCACGGGAACGTCACTGTTCCGCTCCGCGCCGCCTTCGCGTCGACCGATCGGGCAACACCCGTGCGAGTCTACGCGTGCGGACCCACACCGATGATGCGTGCCGTCACCGAACTCGCGGCCTCGGAGGGACGCGCCACGGACGTCTCCCTCGAACAGGTGATGGGATGCGGCCTCGGCGGCTGCTACAGCTGCGTCGTGCCGGTGCGTGGACCTGCCGGGACGCATTTCGTCCGGTCGTGCCTCGACGGACCGATTTTCGACGGCGGCTCCGTAGTCTGGGAGCAGCTGGGCGAATGAGTGTTGACCTCTCTGTTGATGTTGGCGGCCTTCGACTCGCCAACCCGTTCATCGCCGCGAGCGGGTGCTTCGGCTACGGCCTGGAATACGGCGACATCGTAGACCTCTCGACCCTGGGCGGGATCGCGGTCAAAGGGCTGTTCCTCGAAGAGCGCGAGGGACACCCTCCGGCACGCATCGTAGAAACGCCCAGCGGCATGCTGAACGCCATCGGCCTGCAGGGGATCGGCGTGCGGCGATTCGTCGCCGACAAACTACCGCCGCTGCGAGAACGTGGCGCCGTGGTCATCGTCAACATCTGCGGCTCGACGGTCGAGGAGTACGCGGAAATCGCGCGCATCCTTGACGATGCCGACGGTGTCGCGGCAATCGAGTTGAATATTTCATGCCCGAACATCTCGAAGGGCGGCATGATGTTCGGCTCTTCCCTCCAGGGCACGCATGACGTGGTGTCCGCGGTGCGCCGGGTCACCAGCCGGCCCCTCATTCCCAAGCTCACCCCCAACGTCACCGACGTGGCATCGTTCGCCGTCGCTGCCCGCGACGCCGGGGCGGATGCCGTGTCGCTGGTCAACACCTTTCTGGCAATGGCGATCGACGTCGAGACGCGGCGACCGAAACTCTCGAACGTGCTCGGCGGCCTGAGTGGACCAGCCATCAGACCGATCGCGGTCCGGATGGTCCACGAGTGCCGCCAAGCGGCAACCGACCTGCCGATCATCGGGATGGGCGGTATCATGACAGCCGAGGACGCACTCGAATTCATCATCGCGGGCGCCTCGGCGGTGCAGGTCGGTACGGCGAATTTCGTGGACCCGTTTGTGTGGGACAAGCTCCGAGACGGACTCGCCGACTACCTGGTCCGGCACGCGGTGCCGAGCGTCGCGGCCCTGGTGGGCACCCTTGATACAACGAGAGGACGGACCGCGTGAACCAGCTCCTCGTCGCACTCGATGTTGACACCCGGGAACGTGCGCTCGAACTGGCCGACCAGCTTCGCGGCGTGGCGGGCGGATTCAAAATCGGAAGCCGGCTGTTCACGAGCGAGGGTCCATCACTGGTCACGGCCCTCGCTGCGCGTGGCGACCGGGTGTTCCTGGACCTCAAGTTCCACGACATCCCCACAGTCGTCGGCGACGCCGTGCGGGCCGCGTCGCGCTTGGGGGCGTGGATGGTCACGGTGCATGGCGCTGGCGGCCGAGCCATGCTCGAGGCCGCCGCGGAGGCGGCGCAACAATCGGAGCGACCACCGCTCGTCGTCGCGGTCACGGTCTTGACGAGCTTCGACGCTGCCGAGTTGGCCCGTATCGGCGTGAGCCGCGGACTCCCTGAGCAGGTGGAGGCACTGGCCGAGCTCGCGACGACTTCCGGACTCGATGGCGTCGTCGCCTCCCCGCGCGAGGTAGCACGCCTACGAGCGCGTCTGGGCGCAGATCCCACCATCGTCACCCCCGGCATTCGCGGCGAGCCGGGTGGCGGCACAACCAGCGGAGACGACCAGGTCCGCACGCTGAGCGCGGCCGAGGCCCTAGCAGCAGGATCGAGCTACCTCGTCGTGGGACGCCCCATCATCGCGTCGCCGGACCCCCTCGAGGCGGCCCGGGCCCTGGAGCGCCAGATCGGCGAGACGGCCGCCCACCCGTAGGCCGTCGCAGGTGGCCTGACCAGGCACCGGTATGGAACTCACCCTGTATACCCGTCCCGGTTGCCATCTGTGCGACGACATGAAGGCGGTCATCACTCAGCTTCGCCGGCGGCGACCGTTCGAGTTTACGGCGATCGATATCTCGACGGACATCGCCCTCGAGCGGCGCTATGGGCAGGACATTCCGGTGCTGCTGATCGACGGCGAGGAAGTGGCCAGGCACCGTATCGCCGAGCCCGATTTGTGGCGGATGTTGGAATCAGCGTCCTTCACGTCCTGATCAGGCGTACACAACAAAACGCGTGCGTGCGGGGTCACCCCGCACGCACGCGCCTCTGATGGTTCCAACCTGAGGAGACAGGTATGGACCGGTGCCCAGCCAGGGACCCGACCAGAGCGCCAGTCTCTACTTCGCGGTGACGACGAAAGCCCCACGGCGATTGCGCGACCAGCACCCTTCATGCTGATCGGTGCATACCGGTGACTCTTCGCCTCGGCTCACCGTCGCGATCCGATTGCCAGCGACACCAAGGCTGACCAAATACTCCTTGACAGAGGCGGCTCTTCGCTCGCCCAATGCCAGGTTGTACTCGTTCGTGCCGCGGTCGTCGCAGTGGCCCTGCACGGTCACGCGGGTGGCCGCCCATTTCCGCATCCACTCGACGTTGCGTCGCAAGGCAGCCTGTCCGGCCGGCAGCAACGCCGACTGGTCCAATTCGAAGAACACCGAGTCGAGCGGGGACGTACTGTTCAACTCCTCCAACGACATGCGCGCGAAGAGTTCTTCTTCGCTCAACGGCTCCGGTGCCGCCGGCGGCGGCGGTGGCGGCGGTGGTGGTGGTGGTGGCGGCGGCGGTGGTGGCGGCGGCACCACAGCCGGCGGCGGCGGCGGTGGCGCCTCTGGTGGTGGATTATCCGCGCAGGCGGCAGCGCCGAAACCGAGCACGAGGCTCAGGCACACGACGAGGACATAGCGATATCGGGACTTCATGATGCGGCGTCTCCTGTGCAGCGCTCCAGACCGGTTTCCAGATGTCGAATACTCCCGGTACGGAGCGCCCGTTGGACCAGAAGTGCAAAGCTTACAAAGTAACGACGAAATCTGTCAATTCACGGTATTTCCAGCCGTTTGCGGCGCGGCAACCTCGTCGCGTGCCTCAGTCCCACTCGTCGTCGTCCACATCCTCATCTGCCGCCTCCTCGAGGAGCTCTGCCTCGTCGGCCCGCCCCAGGACCACGGGAGAGAGCCCCGTCACTCGGAGATTCGCGCCACAATCTGGACAACTCAGCAGGTCATCGCGATCAATGTCGAATTCGTCCACCTCGATGTCGGCCTCGCACTCGGTGCATACCGCCATCTGTTCAACCCCCAAGGCGTGCGGCCGGAAATGACAGCGCCTGCCGAACGCCGCATGCGGCTGGCGCCCTCGGGATGTGACCATCGTCATCCGTACAGTAACGACGGCTGCGACCACGAGGATTGCGAGGAGCGAGATTATAGCGAGAACCGTCGACAAACCGCAACGGACCGCGAGGGCATCCCGACCGTCTGCACGCGACGAGCGCCCCAGACGACGGGACGCGTCGATCTCCAGAAAGGTCAACTTATTCCTGATCGCGCCCTAAGACCCGCGGCCCGGAGCGCCGATACACGGGAGAGCCGCTCCACTCGCCATGACCTCCTCACCACCCTACACGCTGGATCCTGCGCAATGACCGCGGCCGTCGCCCGAACCCTGCTCATCGCGACGGCCGACGTCGATGTGCGCGATCGGTTTACCGAAGCGTTGCGACAGGCCGGACACCGAGCCGTCGGCGTCGGAGACGCGGCAGCGCTGTACGGCGCGCTTGCTCACGAGTCGCCGGCCGTGGATCTGGTGCTTCTGGACGTCGCCCTCGGAGACGGTCCGGCGCTGGTCGCCAACGTCCACGAGCGGGCCCACGGTCTCCCTATCCTGATCTTCAGCGGGTCCGTCCACGGCGCCAGCCACGTGCGAGCACTGGCTGCCCTTGGCGTCACGGGGTACGTCAACGAGCACTGCGACACGGACCACATCCTGCCGGCGCTCGCGCCGCACCTCTTCCCCGACAGTTTCAACCGTCGCGCGAACCCCCGCATCGAGTTGGCGGTCCCTGTGTCCTATCGCGTCGATGATGTGATCGCGGCCGCGCTAACGCTGAACATCGGCCCCGGAGGAGTGGCCATCCGCACGATGAACCCACTCCAGGTGTCGACAACGGTTCGCGTCCGGTTTCGGCTACCTGGGTCCATCGACGAGGTCGAGGCAGAGTCCCGCGTCGTCTGGCGTGACCGACGCGTGGGCATGGGTCTGCAATTCGAGCGGATAGATACCGGCGACCAAACGGCCATCGACGAGTATGTGGACCAGCAGCACCAGGGTGGTCCGGCGCCAGCCGGCCCGGAACACCAGTCTTGACACTGTTCAGACTGTGACACTAGATTGTCCTGTGCCGACTGGAGCTAGCTCGGTTGCCGTCTTTTCCCCTGGGCGACGCGTCTAATACAGACTGAAGGTTGTTATCGGTGAGGCTGGGACACCGGTCGTCTGGACCGCCGCGCGTGTCCCGGTGCCCTCGCCTGCGGAATCCGGAGGAACATCGTGGTCGAAGTGCAACATGTGACCAAACGGTATGGGTCGCTCACAGCGGTCGATGACATCAGCTTCCGCGTCGAGCGAGGGGAGATCCTCGGGTTCCTTGGTCCGAACGGCGCGGGCAAAACGACCACCATGCGGATTCTGACCGGTTTTCTGCCGGCGACCGAGGGTCAGGCCCGGATCGCGGGCTTCGACGTGTTCGAACAGCCCATGGAGGCCAAACGCCGGACCGGATACCTGCCGGAGACCCCACCGCTCTATCCGGAGATGACAGTCGCCGAGTATCTGCGCTTCGTCGCGCGGATCAATGGGATGCCCCCGGGTGATCGGCGGACCCAGGTCGGGGTCGCGATGGAGCGCACCAAAATCAGCGACATGGCCGATCGGTACTGCGGCAAACTGTCGAAGGGGTATCGCCAGCGGGTCGGGCTCGCCCAGGCAATTCTGCACAATCCGGACGTCTTGATTCTCGACGAACCCACGGCTGGACTCGACCCACGACAGATCATCGAAACGCGCCGACTGATTGCGGAGCTGGCCGGGGACCACACGGTCATCCTCAGCACCCACATCCTCCCTGAAGTCTCGCAAACCTGCCAGCGGGTGGTCATCATCAATCGGGGCCGCGTGGTCGCCATCGACACGCCGGACAACCTGACCGCGCGACTACAGGGCTCGCAGACCCTCTACCTTCAGATCGATGCACAAGGCGCCGAGGCCCTGGCCACGCTCGAAGGGGTGGACGGGGTCGCCAGCGTGACCTGCGTGGACGAGCACGACGGGATCGGCGGATACGAGATCGAAAGCCGTCAAGGAGACGACGTGCGACGCGAACTGTCGCGCACCGTCGTCACGAGTGGGTGGGGTTTGCTGGAACTCCGGCCGCGGCAGATGAGTCTGGAAGACATCTTTCTGCAACTCACCACCGAGGAAGCGCCCACAGAGGCCGTCCACCCCGGCATGGTCACGCCAGGGGACGAGGCCGACGTGACCGTGGAGGACCGGGTCGATGAGTAACATCCTGGCCCTGGCTCAGAAGGAGCTACGGGCATATTTCGTCTCCCCGATGGCCTACGCACTGTTCGGGTTTTTCGCGCTGCTGTTCGGGTGGTTCTTCGTCGCCAGCATGAACGTGATGCTGCAGTTCAGCATGGGCCAGTTCGGCCAGGGTGGTCCGCAGGTCGTCAACATCAACGAATTCATGATCCGCCCGTTGTTCGGGAATACGGCGGTCATCCTGCTGATGATGCTGCCATTCCTGACTGCACGCGCGTACGCGGAAGAGAAGCGCTCAGGCACGATCGAGCTCCTGCTCACGTCGCCTCTCAGCGACTTCCAGATCATCATGGGCAAGTTCCTCGGCGCGATGACCCTCTACGGGATCATGCTGGCGATCACGCTGATTCACATCGGCATCCTGTTCTGGTACGGAGACCCGGAATGGGGGCCGATCGTCAGCGGTTATCTCGGTCTGTTGCTGATGGGCAGCTCGTTCATCTCGGTCGGGTTGGCGATTTCCAGCATGACCAAGAATCAGATGGTCGCCGGCCTCTCCACCTTCGCGGTGCTGCTGCTGTTCTGGATCATCAACTGGGTCGGCGATGCCTCCGGAAGCACGACGCAGACCGTGTTGTCGTACCTGTCGATCCTTGAGCACTTCGACGACTTCTCCAAGGGGGTCATCGACACAACGCACGTGACCTACTACGTCAGCTTCATCGCATTCGGTCTCTTCCTCACTGCGAAGTCGCTGGATACCGCGCGTTGGAACGGATGACGACCCGAGGCTCTGACCCCCGATGCTGAACAAACTCTTTGGTGTTCTCGGTTGGCTCGGATCGATACTTGTCTTCGCGGCGGTGGGGGTCTGGCTCGTGCGGCCGGATCTCGAACCGCTCCGGCGCACGCTGGCGTTCGCCGGGCTCGCGTGCATCCTGCTGTATGGTGCCGGCCACTGGCGCCAGGCCGCTCGGTCATTCGAGCGGCGACAGACACGGTACGGCACGCTCGCCGGCGCGGGACTCGTGCTTGGGCTCATCGCCCTGGTCGCGCTCAACTATCTGCTCGCCCGACAGAACACGCGATGGGACCTGACGGCGGCTCAGCAGTATTCACTCTCGGACCAGACCCGACGAGTACTGGAGAGCCTTGACGCGCCGGTCCGGATTCTCGTCTTCGCGCGAGAGTCTGAGTTTC